>DAIEFO010000003.1 GCA_027325475.1 Desulfobacteraceae bacterium
GAAGCCATGCTTCCCTATTTCAGCGATTATTACGGCAATCCCTCCAGCATGCACACATTCGGCGGAACAGTAGGACAGTACATCAACGAAGCCCGATCAAAACTGGCAGCGCTTCTCGGAGCTTCTCCCGAAGAAATCGTGTTCACCAGTTGCGGTACGGAAAGCGACAGCACGGCGGTGACAGCGACGCTGCGCTCTTATCCGGACAAAAAACACATCATCACTTCCCGGGTAGAACATCCCGCCATCAAGAATCTCTATGAATATCTGGCCAAAACCGGATATCGGGTGACATTTGTTCCAGTGGACAGCAAGGGCCTGCTGGACATGGACTTTCTGGTCAGCAGCCTGAGCAAGGACACCGCCATTGCCAGCTTCATGTGGGCCAACAATGAAACCGGCGTTATATTCCCTATTGACGAGATTGCCGCCATTTTGTCTGAACGGGGAATTGTATTCCATACGGATGCGGTTCAGGCCGTCGGTAAAGTGCCTATCGATGTTCGGAAAACTCGGGTGGATATGCTGTCGCTTTCTGGTCACAAACTGCATGCACCTAAGGGCATTGGCGCTCTGTATGTCCGAAAGGGCACAAAATTTTCTCCTTTTCTGATCGGCGGCCACCAGGAAAAAGGCAGAAGGGGAGGCACGGAAAACGCCGCATCCATTATTGGTTTGGGGCGGGCCAGTGAATTTGTGGCAGCCCACATGGAAGAGGAAAATACCCGCGTTCGGGCGCTGAGAGACAAACTTGAAACCCAGCTTACTCAGAAAGTCCCCAGCACCTTTATTAATGGCGACAGACAGCAAAGACTTCCCAACACCAGCAGTATCGCCTTCGAGTTTGTGGAAGGCGAGTCCATCCTGCTGATGATGAATGAATTCGGCATCTGCGCTTCTTCCGGATCCGCCTGCACATCAGGATCGCTGGAGCCATCGCACGTTCTTCGCGCCATGGGAGTTCCTTTCACCGCCGCGCACGGCACCATCCGTTTCAGTCTCAGCATTTACAACACCGAGTCTGACATAGACACGATCATTGAAAAACTTCCGCCCATCGTCGAACGGCTGCGTACCATGTCGCCATTCTGGAAAGGAACCTGCGCCGCCGCATGAAAATCGCCATCAGCCAGATTAATCCTGTCATCGGAGATTTTGCGCACAACTGCGATCGCATTGTCCACTTTTCAAATGAAGCCTTGTCTCGGCACTGTGATCTCGTTGTATTTTCAGAGCTTGTCATTTCCGGCTATCCTCCCCGGGATCTGTTGGAAAATCCGGATTTCATCCGGGCGAACCGTGAGGCGCTTGACCATTTGGTACGGCAGATTCAGGGCATTGGCGTGATCTGCGGATACGCCGATGTCAATCCTGCGGACAGGGAAAATCCCCTGTTCAACACCGCCATCCTGTTCGAAAACGGACAGGTGCTGCGCCGGGTTCATAAACGGCTTCTGCCTACCTATGACGTGTTTGACGAAAGACGGTATTTTGAACCGGGCAAGGAAAGCCAGGCTTTTTTTTATAAAGACCGGCGGATCGGGCTGACCATCTGTGAAGATCTCTGGAACGACAAGGATATCTTTCAAAAACGCATGTATCCTATCGATCCGGTTGAGCTCCTCGTTCAAGATGGCGCCGATCTGATCGTTAACCTTTCCGCATCGGTCTATCATGCCGGAAAGCACAATTTCAGGCGTCACATGCTGGGCAGCATTGCTCGTAAATACGGTATTCCCCTGATATACGCCAATCAGGTCGGCGGCAATGACAGCGTATTGTTTGACGGAGCCAGCCTGGTATTTGACGCATCCGGCAATTTAATAGCACAGGCTACTGATTTTGAAGAAGATGTGGTGGTAGTCGATCTGGAGCATCCTGACTGTCATGATATTCATCCGGTTGCAGAATCCTTGAGCGCTTCCGTCCTGAAGGCGCTGGTGACCGGCACGCGGGATTATGTACAGAAATGCGGCTTTTCGAAAGCCATTGTGGGGCTGAGCGGCGGCATCGATTCAGCTCTGACGCTTGTGATTGCAGAGATGGCTCTGGGACGGAACAACGTAGCTGCGGTCTTCATGCCATCCCCTTACACATCGCCGGACAATTATGAAGACACCGCCGAACTTTGCAACCGTCTGAACATCGCCCTGACCACCATCCCGATCGACGCCATTTTCAATGCCTTCACAGCGGTTATAGCCCCTGATTCCCGCCAGAAATCACCGGGAATTACCGAACAGAACATCCAGGCCAGAATCCGGGGAACGCTGTTAATGGCTTTATCCAACAGGGATGGCTGTCTGGTTTTGTCCACCGGAAACAAATCTGAACTGGCTGTCGGATACTGCACCCTCTATGGTGACATGAACGGCGGTCTTGCCGTGATATCCGATGCGCCCAAGACCCTGGTATATGAGCTCAGCCGATATATCAACGCTCAGCGCTCTGTTATCCCGGAACGTATTCTAGAAAAAGCGCCTTCTGCGGAACTCAAACCCGGCCAAACCGATCAGGACGACCTGCCTCCCTATGATGTTCTGGATGCCATTTTAAAAGCCAGCATCGAAGAGCTCAAGGGATACGACGAGATTGTCCGTTTGGGATTTTCCCCGGCTCTGGTCAAAGACATTCTTTCACGGATAGACCGCAATGAATACAAACGCCACCAAGCGGCTCCCGGCCTGAAGGTGACATCCAAAGCGTTTGGATACGGCAGGCGCTATCCGCTGGCCAAACATCTGACACGGTTCGACGCATCTGTCCATCAATATTCTTGACATGTCAGTGCGTTACACTTATTGTAAACCGCATGTATTTATATGGCTCATATTGCCGGAAATTTTACAGATTTCCGAATGAAGAGGTAGTCACGATGGCTGAAACAGATTACTATAAAATTCTTGGTGTCAGCAAAACCGCTGCAGATGATGATATCAAAAAAGCATATCGCAAGCTTGCGATGAAATATCATCCCGATCATGCCAAAGGCGATAAAGCTGCTGAAGAAAAATTCAAAGAGATCAGTGAAGCTTATGCTGTCTTAAGCGATAAGGAAAAACGTCAGCAATACGATACGTTTGGCTCCACAGGATTTCAGCAGCGTTACTCTCAGGAAGATATCTTCAAAGATTTTGATTTTGAAAATATTCTTCGCGGTTTCGGTCTTGGAGGCACAGGATTTTCTTCACGACGAAAAGGGGGGCAGAACGCCAGGTTTTCATTTGAAGGCGGCGCTCCTTTTGGTAATTTTTCTGCACAACACACACCAATCAAAGGTTCGGATCTGGTTTATGAATTACCGATTACACTTCAGGAAGTAATGACTGGCACCAGCAAACAAATCCGTTTTCAACATGGCGCCCAGTCTGAAAACCTGACAGTTAAAATTCCTAAAGGCATGGTAAGCGGCAAAAAGCTGCGCATTGCAGGAAAGGGTGAGCCCGGGCCCTACGGTGGGCCTGCCGGCGATTTGTACATTACGACCCAAATTCAGGAAGATCAGATGTTCGATGTCAAAGGCCATGATCTTCATATCAAACGAAGCCTCAAACTGACCGATGCGCTTCTTGGAGTCACGCTGGCGATTCCAACGGTTGATGGCAAACAGCTTAGCCTCAAGGTGCCCGCAGGTATCAAACATAAAACACAAATGCGCCTTTCCGGCAACGGGCTTCCCCACATGAACGAAGATACACGGGGCGATCTGTATGTGCAGATAGACGTGCAAATGCCGAAACATCTGAACAAGGAGCAGAAAAAACTGGTTGAACAACTCGCAGAATCAGGACTTTAATTATGGCAGAACTTATCCCGATTATCTCTCCTGAAGAAATTCAAAAAAAAGTCATAAGTGTCGCCCAACATATTTCCACGGATTACGAAGGGAAAGATTTGATTCTGATAGGTATGTTGAAAGGGGCCTTTATTTTTCTGTCGGATCTGATCAGACACGTTTCCATTCCGGTTCAGATTGATTTTTTGCGTGTATCCAGTTATGGTGACAGCATGTCGTCCGGCAGCATAAAACTGACGCACCCAACCCAGATGGACGTAGCACACAGACATTTACTTCTGGTCGAAGACATTGTGGACACAGGGCATACACTGTCTTATGTCATAAATCATTTTCAGCTTCAGAACCCGGCATCCGTCCGTATCTGCGCTTTTATCGATAAACATGAAAGGCGGGAAACTGACATTTCAGTTGATTATTCATGTTTTACGGTTGCCGATGGGTTTCTTGTCGGCTATGGTTTGGATTATGCTGAAAACTACAGGGAATTACCGGGAATATTTCACCTTAAAATCTAATCAATGAGGCAAAGACATGATCGTAACCTGTGAGGAATGCGGCACACGTTTCAACCTGAACGATAACATGGTTAAACCGTCAGGATCCAAAGTACGATGTTCAAAGTGCTCCAGAGTATTCAAGGTCTATCCGTCGGTTTCAGCGACACCTCCTTCATCAGCGCCAGAAGAACCATCGATTGAAATAACAGACTTTCCATACCCTTCCACGGACATTCCGCTTGCTGGCAAGTCGTTGTCCCATCAGGATGACGATATCAGTTTGCAGCCTCTTGAGACGACGGTTATCGAAAGCTCTGTCGAGGCTGAATTTCCGGATCTCGACATACAGCCTCGGACGACTGACGAGAGCGTGTCTGCCTCAACGACTGAAACTCCGCAATCTGACGACTTTGAAATCCCCGATCTCGACACCATGCTCCAGCCCCCCGAAGAAAAACAAACGGCCGATTCTGCAATTTCGCAACTCGATGATCTCGACATCCCCGATCTCGATACCATGCTCCAGCCTCCCGAAGAAAAGCAGGCGACCGATTCTGCAATTTCGCAGCTCGATGATCTCGACATCTCCGATCTCGACACCACGCTCCAGCATTCCGAGGAAAAACAGACAACCACTGCACTTTCTACCTCCACACAACACGAAAAGCCAGAAATACAAGATGCGCCGCTTGAAGATTTTGACAGCTCACTGGATATTGATATTTCCGACCTTTTGATGGATACCTCCATCGACGAAATCCCGGCTTCTGGAAACAACGTTAAAGATGCCGTGAAAACAGACATGGCGCAAACTTCCGCAGTCGAACCGATTGAAAACGATATTCCAGATGCGTTCAGTGACATTGAAGCACTTGATCTCTCGAATCTGGAAAGTTTTCTAGATAAACAGGAAACGTCTGTCACCGCCAGTAACCAGGGTGAACGACCGGACAGCAGCATTCAGAGCAAGCCCGACAAATCCGGTATTCCACGAAGCGACGCAGATTATTCATTTGAAGAAGACCATTTCTTATCTTTTGAAGAACTTCAACTAGATACCAATACCACCGAAGACGCAACCATTATGGAGAAAAAGGAATCTTTTCAGGATCAGCACCCGATTCCGAGCTCCATATCTCCTGAACCACAGCACGACAACGCCGTTATACAAGAGCAGCCGCAAAGAGATAAGATGATTGAGAAAGACCTGGAAGGAGAGGAAGACAGCGAAGAAGATGTCGATTTGCCTGCAACGCCTTCTAAAAAAGGTATGAGTAAGCCTCTTCTGGTTATATTGATTATCGTATTGATTGGAGCAGGCGGCTATGGCCTCTACACACTGCTTGATTCCATGGGAGTTCACCTTGCAAGTCCACCGACTCACAAGGTTCAGGATCCGGGAAATTTGAAAATAACGCCTTTTGATATTAACAGCAAATTTGTTGACAATAATAAAATTGGAAAGCTGTTTGTCATTACGGGCAAAGTGAAGAATGAATATCCAACAAATCGCGGCGCTATCCAGGTTACAGGAAAGCTCTACACGAAAGACAAGAAAATGGCGAAAGCAGAAACCGTCTTCTGTGGGAATATGCTTTCAGATATTGATCAGAGCAATCTGGATGCAGCGGCGATTCAGCAGAGACTTCAAAACCGTATGGGAGACAATCATGTCAATGTTCAGGTCAAGCCGGGCGATGCTATCCCGTTCATGATTGTCTTTACAAATCTTCCTGAAAATCTGGATGAATTTACCCTGGAAGTAATTGCTTCTACACCGTCATAATCATCAAAAGACAGGTGGGAAAGCCTGAGTGATTCCGACTTTCCCACCTAAAAATAATACGATATTTTTCTTGACTAAATAGAGCCGATTTGGCATATAAGCGAAGTTTTGTTGTAAGTTATCTACATCTAATGGCGATGTAGCTCAGTTGGTCAGAGCATGCGGCTCATATCCGCAGTGTCCGGGGTTCAAATCCCTGCATCGCCACCATTCACGGTAACCCTGCTGTTTTGTATCCACAGTCCTGATTGATGCAAGTCAGATATACCCCTTCTTTTTTACTTATCTTTTCCACCAGAAATTTTGCGTGACAAAGCGGGCATTCCTGAGGAACCGGTTTATCCCAGATTGCATACGTACAGTCCGGATACCGGTTACATCCGTAAAACACTTTTCCCCGTTTAGACATTTTCTGAACCAGTCGTCCGGTACACCCGGGTTCCGGGCATGCAACACCTGTATCTTGCGGCGTTCCGGCCGGTGACACAGATTGGGTATGTTTACAGTCTGGATAACCGCTGCACGCCAGAAACGGACCGAATTTACCCTGGCGCAGCACCATGGGAAGCCCGCATTTGGCGCATATCTGATCTGTTGATGTCTCAGGCAGAGGCGCCGCTATCTGAATTTGCCCCTTTTCATCACGGGTATAATTGCTGGTGAATTTACATTCGGGATAACCGCTGCATGCCAGGAAGTGGCCGTTTTTCCCCATTTTAATATGAAGTTTTCGGCTGTTGCATTGCGGGCAGTCCAAATCCGTCGGATGTCCAACACCTTTCATGCTGACCATTTGAGCTGTGGCAGCATCGAGCCTTTGTTTAAACGGCTCATAAAATTGCGACAGCACATCGAGGGAAGCCTCATCGGCGGTTTCGATGTGATCCAGCCGGTCTTCCATCTTTGCGGTAAATTCAATATCGAACACTTCAGGAAAACTGGCGATAATCAAATCGTTAACAATGAATCCAAGCTCACTGGGGATAAAAAATCCCTTGACCATTTCCACATATCCCTTGCCGCGGATGGTGGATAAAATAGCCGCATAGGTACTGGGTCTGCCGATACCGTTTTCTTCAAGGGCCTTCACTAAAGACGCCTCCGAAAACCGGGGTGGCGGCTGGGTGAAATGCTGCTTGGGATCAAGCTTTTTTAATACCAGGGTTTCGCCTTTAGACAGAACCGGCAACCGGATTCTGGAAGGATGAGCTTCACCGTCCGTTTCATCATCCATAGACTGATACAACGCCATAAAGCCTGGAAACTTTATCACTGAGCCGCTTGCTGTAAACTGATAATTACCGGCTGTAATAGAGATGGTCGAGGTATCGATCAGGGCTTCTGCCATCTGTGAAGCCATAAAACGCTTCCAGATCAACGTGTAAAGCGCTTGCTGATCCTTTGAAAGATAGGGTTCCGTTTGCTCCGGTGTCACAGCAACCGAGGCCGGACGAATCGCTTCGTGCGCGTCCTGAACTTTTTTGTTGTTTTTAAAAAAACGGGGTTTTGACGGTGCATAGTCGTTACCGTACATTTGACGTATCAGCGTCAGCGCATCTTCAGCAGCTTCTGCAGATATCCGGATGGAATCCGTACGCATATAGGTAATAAGTCCAACCGGTCCGCCGACGCCCATCTCTACCCCCTCATAAAGCTCCTGAGCGACAGACATGGTTTTTTTTGCGGAAAATCGCAGCTTGTGTATGGCTTCCTGCTGGAGTTTGCTGGTAATAAATGGCGGCAGCGGATTTCGTTTACTTGTTTTATTGACAACGCGCTCAATCATGAAAGGAAGCGGTATCAGTTCATCGCGAATCGCCATTGCTGATTTTTCATCAGAAATTTTGATTTTCTTGCCTTGATGTTTGATCAGTTTGGCGGCAAATTCCGGTGGGGTACTGCCTTCGAGCCCGGCTGTAATGCTCCAGTACTCTTCTGATTCAAATGCCTGAATAGCACGTTCACGCTCACAGATCATCCGAACAGCTACCGACTGAACCCTGCCCGCGCTCAATCCGCTTTTAACCTTCCTCCAGAGCAATGGCGATATCTGGTATCCCACGAGACGATCCAATATCCTGCGGGCCTGCTGCGCTTCAAATTTATGAATGTCTAACTCAACCGGAGACTCCATTGCCTTCAAAATGGCATTGCGGGTAAGCTCATGAAATAAAACCCGATGAAATATCCTGCCTTTTTTTTTCAATATTTCGGCTGTATGCCACGCAATGGCCTCCCCTTCACGGTCAGGGTCTGGCGCCAGAAACACTTCATCGGTATCACCCGCCGCCTGTTTTAACGACGTAATCACCTTTTGTTTTCCGGGAATCGTGCTGTAAATGGGTTTAAACCCGTTCTCCACATCAATGCCCATTTCTTTTTCAGGCAGATCCCGGATATGGCCGACAGTTGCAGCAATGGCGTAGCGGTCTCCCAGGTACTTTTTAATCGTTTTTACTTTTGTCGGCGATTCGACAATCACCAGAGGTTTTGTCACAAAAAATCCTTTATGATATCTGTCATGATTTCAAAGAAAAATAGTTGCCTTCGGAATGCTGTACCCATCCCTTGATCTCCAGTTGAAGCAGCACCGCCATTAATTTTCCGGATGCAATATCCAGTTTGCGCACCAGTTCGTCACTGTGAACCGGATAGAGGCTGAGTACTTCAATGACCTTTTTCTCATCATCGTTCAGTGAAGACGGCAAGGCTGTTTGAACCTGTTTCAAAGAAACTCGGGGTTTCGTGGATGAAGACCGGAAATCAAGTCTTAGTTCATCCAGGATATCCTGGGCATGCTCCACCAGCTTCGCTCCCTGTTTGATCAGGGCATGGCTCCCGGCGCTTTTGAATGAATGAATGCTGCCGGGAATGGCGAATACATCGCGGTTCTGTTCAACGGCAAAACGCGCTGTAATCAACGAACCGCTGTTCCGGGTAGCCTCAACGACCAGCGTTCCCAGAGACATGCCACTGATAATACGATTTCGCATGGGGAAACGATGCGCGTCCGGCGCGGCATTCAGGGGAAATTCAGAAATCACGGCGCCATTTTCACAAATTCTATGAAAAAGATTTTCGTTTTCAGCAGGATATATCCGCTCAAGACCGCTGCCCAGGACAGCGATTGTGCGGCCTTTTCCCATCAAAGCACCTTCATGGGCCGCAGTATCGATACCTCTGGCCATACCACTGACAATAGACAACCCTTTTCCTGCCAGGTCGGTACACAAACGTCTGGTGGTGGAAATTCCATAGGAAGTGGCGTTTCGCGACCCTACCACAGCCAGCAAAGGCTCCTGAGGGTCCAATGTTCCGGAAAGATATAACAACGGAGGCGGATCGGGAATTTCACGAAGAAGTGGTGGATAGAGCGGATCTGTTAAACAGACGATTCGATATCCCTTTCGCTCCGCCAGTTCCATATCATTCATGGACTCTTCAGATAAAACTGCCTGGCGAAGTGATGAAATCAAACGGGGTGTAATGCCTTCTGTTCTGAGCAGGTTTTCGCGGGATGCCGCAAAAACCTGCTCAGGAGATACAAAGCGTTCAATAAGGCGTTTAAACAGCAGATTGCCAATTCCAGGAACATTTTTCAGCTTAAACCATGAATGATACGTTTCCATTCATTTATTTCTTTTTCCCGGCATTTTGCCAGGCCAACAGAATGGGACTGGCTACATAAATGGAGGAATACGTTCCCACGACGATACCCACTAACATGGCCAGCGCAAAATCGTGAATAATACCCCCCCCGAAAATAAACAAGGAGATAACCGCCAGCAGTGTCAATCCGGAGGTCAGTATCGTCCGGCTTAAGGTTTCGTTCACACTGCGATTGATGGTAACCGCCAGCGTATTCTTGGGATGTTTGTGCAGATTTTCCCGAATTCTGTCATACACGATAATGGTGTCATTCAGGGAATACCCCATGATGGAAAGTACCGCAGCAATAATAGGAAGCGAAAACTCCTTTCCAAGCAGGGAAAAACAACCCACTGTAATTATAACATCATGGATCAAAGCTACAATAGCCCCCATCGCATATTTAAGATTCAGAATCCAGAACAGCACCAGCGTGATGATAAACGCCAGAGGGGTCAAAATAGCCATACTGATATGCCACAGACTCAGCAGATACACGCTTCCCATCAGCGCGGCAGCAATGATGGCACAGGCCATCCACCTGAAATCAAATCTTCCGGAAATATAGATCGCGATAAACAGCATGGAATAATAAATCGCAAACAGCGCTTTTTCCTGAAGGTCTTTGCCCACCTGGGGGCCGACCATTTCGATACGCCGGATATCAGGCTCGGTTCCCGTCGCTTTTTGTATGCTATTCTTGACCTGCTGGGAAAATGTGTCATTGGTCTGCACAGGCTTATCTGTGCGAATCAGATATTCATTATCCCTGGGATCGCCAAATGTTTGAATGGTTATGTTCATCAAGCCGATATCGGCAAGACCGGATTTTATGTTTTCGGTAACGACTGAATTCGGAAATTTTACCTGAATAATGGTGCCGCCGACAAAATCGATACCATACTTGGGGCCGCCATGAAATACCAGACTTAAAATACTGATCAGGATCAGCGAAATCGAAACTCCGTAAGCGATTTTTCGTTTACCCACAAAATCAAAATTGGTATTGGGTTTTATAAACTCCATGAAAACATCCTTCGCAGATTGTTACGTGTTTATCCAATACTCAGCCGTTTAATTTTCCGCTGAACAATGAAAAAGTCAAAGATTACCCGCGTCAGCACCAGGGCTGTAAATACACTGGAAACAACTCCGAGACTTAAAGTCACAGCAAATCCCTTGACTGGCCCGGTACCAAACTGAAACAACACCAGCCCCGCGATCAGCGTTGTGATGTTGGCATCCAGAATCGTCCATGTGGCCATATGAAACCCGGCATCCACCGCAGCCCGCAATGTTTTTCCTACCCTCAGCTCTTCGCGGATACGCTCGAAAATGAGCACATTGGCATCCACCGCCATGCCGATGGTCAGAATAATCCCTGCAATACCTGGCATGGTCAGTGTGGCCTGAAAAGCAGCAAGCCCACCAAAAATCATGACAATATTAAACAGCAGCGCAACATCAGCGATCAGTCCTGATCCACGGTAATAGAAAAACATGAAGAGGATAATCAATCCGCTGCCAATCAGACCGGCCAGCAAACCTTTATGGATGGAATCTGTGCCGAGGGATGGTCCTACAGTGCGCTCTTCCAATACCTTTACAGGAGCCGGCAAAGCACCGGCACGCAGAACAATGGCCAGATCCCTGGCTTCTTCAGGTGTAAAGCGACCAGTAATCCGAGCTTCCCCGCCGCTGATTTTCTCTTGAATGACCGGCGCGGAATATACTTTGTTGTCCAGCACGATGGCTAAGCGTTTCTTCACATTTTCTTCGGTGATTTTCTCAAAAATCTGAGCCCCCTTCTTGTCAAATTTAATCGCAACATAGGGCTCGTTATACTGGGAATCGATCTGCACCTTGGCATCCGTCAGATAGGACCCCGTAAGCACCGGACGTTTGATCAGCAGATACGGGGTCTTGCTGGTCCTTCGGGTCTGAGAGTCTTCCCGAACCTCATACAAAACTTCGGAACCTGGCGGCACCACCCCTTTCAGAGCGGCATTCACATCATGATTTTCATCCACAAGTTTGAATTCAAGCAGCGCTGTTTTCCCAATCAGATCCTTGGCACGTTGACTATCTTTAACCCCCGGCAACTGGATCAAAAGACGGCGGTCACCTTCCTGACGGATATCCGGCTCGCTGACGCCAAACTGGTCAATACGGTTTCGGATGGTTTCAAGAGCCTGTTCAACCGCCATTTTGCGGATACGATCCGCTTCCTTGTCTGGCAGATCAAGAGATATGGTGAGCACATCATTTTCGACATTACGGGACAGCACTCGAATATCCTTGAATGAATCGTTCAGAACCTTATCGAATTTATCGATCTGATCCTTGCCTTCGACCCGTACAGTAATCTTGCCTCCCTGCATCTGCTCCAGTCCGGTCGCAGGTATTTGATCTTTACGCAGTGTCATGCGCAAATCCTGAGCGACACGTTCCAGTGAGCTCTCAACAGCTTTATTTACCTCCACCTCAAGGATGAGATGCATTCCCCCCTGGAGATCAAGCCCCAGGTTAATCTTTTTGTATGGCCATACCCCGTGCATAAACGTTGGGATAGTGTATATGACGGCCACCAGAACCACCAGCACGCTGGCTGCCAGCTTCCATGAAATATTCTTCAATGATCAATCCTTTCGCTGATAAAACTTGATGCTTTCATAAAAAGTCAAAATTCAACCTTTCATAACTTACAAATCCAGTAAGTTATTATTGTAAAAACAGACTGAAATCGACTTTTTACGAGCGCATCAAACTTGCTCGATGCGACAATTTGTCAGGATCGTTTGTGTGTACATGACTGTTGTCAGATTATCGGAATCTCAGGATTCTGATGATTTTTTCGTTTGTTGCTGTACCTGATTCTGCACTATACTCGCGACATTACCCCGATTCAGTTTGATACGAACCTTATCGGAAATTTCAACCGTGAGGGTAGCATCATCCGCCGAAGTAATCTGTCCATAAATACCGCCGCTGGTAATAATCCGGTCACCCTTCTTTAGACCGGACACCATGTCCCGATGCTCCTTGGTTTTTTTCTGTTGAGGTCTGATCAGCAGAAAATAAAAAATGACAAACATCAGAACCAACGGAATAAATGATGCCAGCCCTCCCGCAGCGCTTCCGGAAGCCGCAGCGCCTCCCTGCCCCATTGCAAATGCCACACCCATTATGTAAAACCTCCTGTTATCGTGGATTATAATCCGAAAACACGTTCAAAAATGGTGCTGATATACTTTAAATGGTAATTCAGGTCAAATATTTCTTTGATTTTTTCCTTTCCAAGCCATCCGACGATAGCCGCATCATTTAAAATCAGCCCCTGAAAATCACATTTTTCCTTCCATACTTTCATGGCCTGAAACTGCACCAGCCGGTACGCCTCCTCCCGGCTGGCCCCGGCCTCGGCCAGTGCGAGAAGTATCTGCTGGGAAAAGACAAGCCCCTTCATCAGATCCAGATTCTCCATCATGCGTTCAGGGTAAACAACCAGACGTGTGATGAGCCCGGTCATGCGGTTCAGCATATAGTCCATCAGAATAGTGCTGTCCGGCGCAATGACCCGCTCCACGGAAGAATGACTGATATCCCGCTCATGCCACAGCGGCACATTTTCCAGTGACGCCATGGAATTGGAACGCACTACACGGGCAAGACCGCAGAGATTTTCAGAACCAATGGGATTACGTTTATGCGGCATAGCCGAAGACCCTTTCTGACCGGTAGAAAAATACTCCTCGGCTTCCAGAACTTCGGTACGCTGCAAATGACGGATTTCAACTGCAAACTTCTCGATGGATGACGCCATGATGGCCAGCGCCATGAAATATTCCGCATATCGGTCTCTCTGGATGATCTGGGTGGATGCCGGCGCCGGTTTCAGCCCCAGGAGCTGACAAACGCGAGCTTCAATTTCCGGGGACGTATTGGCAAATGTACCCACTGCTCCGGAAATTTTTCCAACACCGATGGTTTCCACAGCCTGCACCATACGTCTGCGGTTGCGTTTCATTTCATCGTACCAGACGGCGAGTTTCAGACCAAAGGTAATCGGCTCGGCATGAATGCCATGAGATCTGCCAATCATGACCGTATTCTGATGTTCAAATGCACGGGTTTTCAATGCGGCCAGAAGCTTGTCACAATCTTCGATAATAATATTTCCAGCCTGCTTCAACAAGCAGGCCATGCTGGTATCCAGAACATCCGATGACGTCAGCCCCAAATGAATATAGCGGGAATCGGGGCCCACAAATTCAGCGACGCTTGTCAAAAATGCAATCACATCATGTCTGGTTTCCGCTTCAATCACCTCGATACGATCCACCGAAAAATCAGCGCGTTCCCGAATAGTATCCAACGCCGAACGAGGAATCCGACCCATCTCCGCCATCGCCTGACATGCGGCTATTTCCACTTTCAGCCAGGTACGGTACTTGTTGTCATCGGTCCAGATATCTCCCATCAGTTTACGGGTATAACGTTTAATCATGTGCGTTCCTGTTTATCATCAGAGTATCAATTGACGGCTTTGTAAAAAGCACGCACGCGGCGTGCAATTATCTGTAACTTTCTGCAGCGCCATAATGGTTAGTTGCTTTGGGGGGAAATCCAAAGCTTTTTCCCATCGAAACGAATCGTATTAATATGGCAATAGTCAATCTGCTTAAGAACTTCCAGCGCCTGACCGATATTGAACACAACGATCTTGCTGAAAGGCTGCAGCAGATTCAGATCGGTTTCAACCCGGTGCTCCTGAATGTTATAAATAGATACCATCGTTTCGGAATATTTCAATATTCTGCCAACCCCCGAACTGTCTCCATTGCGCAGCGGTTGATCTGCCCATCTGGAAAGGGTAACGCCTTTTTGGGCAAAAAAACTTTTCAGCATCCGGAAATGCACATCCCAGATATTGTCTCCAGGCTGAACCACATAAATGCCATAAGCGTCAGGCGTCGCAGAGGATGATGGTTTCATTAAATCAGTTTCGGTAATCTGCCGTTTTTCTGATTGAATTTTGTTGATAACATCGTTCATGGGTACGATGTTTTTCCCGACCTTAAGTGTTTCACCAGGTTTTGCGATAATATCGACACCAGATCCGACGCCGTATTCTTCTTTCCGTTTCTCCATGAGTGCATGCAATTCGGAATTTTTTTCTACCTGACCGGTATCGATCATGGCCGGCGGATGTACAGGCAATCGTTCAACGGCTGGCTTTAAAGCAGATGTTTTGATTTCCGCAGTTTTCCCGCGTTCGCGCATCCATAGCCAGCCTGCTGTCAGAACAAGCGCCAGAATGATGACCCCGGCGGCAGTCCACAATGCGCCAGACCTTTTTTGCTTGGTTTTTTCCGTCATCATTCTTTCCTCCTTTCAACATATGTCAGGCGGCAACATCCATCGGTGTTTTCCTGTCACAGACAATGCGACTATCGCCAGGCACCATCTGCGGATCCGCATCGATGATCACTTTGAATCCTCTGCTTTCTTCAAGTTCCAGAATCTCACGTCGTTTGCGGTTCAGCAGAAAAACAGCGACATCCGGGGGTACGCTGCCCCGAACGCTTACAATATCCTCCTTCAATGTTTCGAGATGCAGCTCACGCAGGAAACTGAGCCCCAGGGTTTCCGCAGACGGAGTGACCCCTTTCCCCTTACAAAATCGGCAAGGTACGTGACTGCCGAATTCAATGGAAGGACGAATGCGCTGTCTGGACATTTCCAGAAGACCGAATTTGGATATTTTACCAACCTTGGTTTTGGCTTTATCGATTTTAAGATAGTTTTTGAGAGCTTTTTCAATTTCAGCCTTGTGTTTCTGATCACGCATATCAATAAAATCCAGGACGATCAGTCCTCCCAGATCACGTAGTCGCAGTTGCCTGGCAATTTCTTCGGCTGCCTCAAGATTGGTGACATGGGCTGTCTGCTCAATGGATTTGTTTTGTGTCGCCTTTCCGGAATTCACATCGATGGCCACCAGAGCCTCGGTCTGGTCGATAACAATGGAACCACCGGCCTTCAGCTCTACCCTGCTTTCAAAAATAGAAGCAATCTGGGCTTCCAGCTCACACTTGGTGAATATCGGTTTGGGACCTTTGTAAAGTTTGACAATCTTGGTATGTTTGGGTGAAATGAGTTCAATAAATTCTTTGGCATCACGATAGACCGTCGGTTCGTCAATGAGAATCTCGGTAATCTCCGGCGTAAAATAATCCCGCAGTGACCGCAGCACCAGATTACGTTCCTTGTAAAGAAGCGCCGGCGCCTTTTCTTTCATGACATTGCTCCGGATATTTTTCCAGAGCCGCATCAAGTAATTCACATCCTTGGATATGTCGGTTTTGCTGCAGTCAACCCCGGCCGTACGGACAATCATGCCATAACCTTCCGGCAGCTTGACGCCATTAATAAGCTCCTTGAGTCTTTTACGTTCCTCCTCATCTTCAATTTTTCGGGAAATACCCCGATTTTCGCTGCCGGGCATCAGAACGACATGCCGGCCGGCCAGTGAAATGAAAGTGGTCAGCATGGCGCCTTTTTTCATGAACGGTTCCTTAATGACCTGAACCAGCAGCTCCTGACCGCGTTTAACAAGATTCTGGATGGAATAATCTCCTGAAGAGACATCCTGATAATAATCGTTGTGAATTTCGGTTTTTTGAAGAAATCCGTGACGATCCGCGCCATAGTCCACGAAAACAGCCTGAAGACTGGGTTCCACGCGGGTAATGACACCTTTATAGATATTTCCCTGGGTCATCTCCCGCGATGCGGTTTCAACGTAAAACTCTTCCAGTTTGCTGTCCTGCACCTTAGCGATCCGGCATTCCGCCGGGTCAATAGCGTTAATGATAATTTTACTGCTCATATATAATTTTGGAAGTTCCTCCTTTCTTGGGTATAACGTAACAAATCTGTTTTTGGTAAAAATGCAACCAATTGATCTTGTTTGAATATGAAATTGCCTGAAACAAGTCAAACAATTTCTTCTGTATCAAACGGCAGCAGTCAGTTTTTTTAACATGGCCAGCGGTTTCCATGAAAACGGTTCTTTAGTGCATGGGAAGATAGCGTTGTTGGTAAAAATCGGGTCGGCCTCCAGATCATACCGCGATGACGCTACCGCCTGCGGCCACAATCTGGTGTGGGGAATCGGTGTAAAATATGCCGGTATCGGCACAGCACCGCTTTGCCGAACAACTTCAACGGATTTCACAACATCTTCCCATCGCTGTCCCGGCAGCCCTGTCAACAGATAAGCGCCGATCTGCTCTCTCTGAAACCCTGCTGCCTTCAGCGACGCCACCGCGGTCAAAAATTCCTGATGTGTCACCTTGCAATCCATATCGTGGCGGCTCCCAGCAGTTTCCAGCCCCAAGCGGAGTGTTTTAAATCCCGCCGCAAACATCAGACGGGCTATCTGTGGTGTAATCTCCCGGATATGCACTGCATTGGGTGTATGAAAGCGGATTTTTCCGCCCAATCCTTCAGCAATGATTTTTTCAAACAGGGGGATCGCATGATCTTGTGGATCCACTAAAAGCGCATCATCGTAAAATACCATATCCTGAACGCCATAACGGGCATTCCAATAGCTAATTTCTTCGAAAATCCGGTCTGGAGAACGAAATCGGCGTTCAGGGTTGAGGAAGCCGCAGGCGCAATATGCGCATGAAAACGGACATCCCGTGGAAGTCATCAAGGTAACGTATGGAATATGCCGCTGAAGATCAGCCGCCGGGAATGGAAGTGCATCCATATCCTGCAAATCCATTTTCAATGTTACGGACCATCCCGTACACTGACGCACGATATCAAGAATCTGTGTTTCACCGCGACCTGCCACCACCCTATCCGCTCCTGAGAAACGAACGGCGTGATCTGAGCAGAGCGTGGCGTAAATGCCTCCAAGCACAACCGGAACTTCTGGAAAAACAGATCGGATCAGCGAAATACATTCCTGAACTCCGGGATACCAGTATGTCATCAACGAAGTCACCAGTACCATGTCCGGATGTTCAACGGCTTTGATATCTTCCAAAAACCTCTCCGGCGGAATGCCGTAGCGGGAATAGTTTCTCGGAATATCTTCCAGACCCGGAGGTTTGGGGATACGGGATTTCAGATAGGGCCCTTTGCCATATCGAGCCGCTGTATCCCGTTTTTCAGAACGGGGATGAAAACGGTCCAGACAATCTACATACGAAACACTGGCGCCATGGTAACGCAGCACAGCAGCAAGCATCAACAGACCTTGAGGTTTCGCCCAGAAATCATAGGCCGCAAAATCATAAATCCAGGGGTTGACCAGAAGAATATGGGGAACACCGGAAGGCAGGATGGACTCGGAACGATTACCCAAAATTTTGGCCGTTTTCATCGCCGTTCGGGAAATACTCCATAGACGTTTTCTTGAGTTCCCTCCGGCTGAAAAGCAATTTATAGGACTGGACCCCGGTTGCCTGAGAAATCCTGCGGGCGATTTCCACACAGCCAGCCTCATCCCTGGCATGAATCATGGCATAGAGATTATATGGCCACTGCGGGGCAGGATTTCTCTGATAACAATGCGATACTTCACGAAATCGGGACATTTCACGGCCCACAGATTCCACCTGCTGATCTTCCACCTGCCACGCGGTCATGGCGTTGGCTTCGAACCCGGATTTCTGATGTCGCAATGTAGCCCCGAACCTGCGGACAATGCCCCGTCTGCATAAATCCTGGAGCGTTTCTAAAAAAACAGTTTCCGGCACCCCGATTTTTTCGGAAATAATCTGATAGGGACGCGCCGTCACGGGAATGTCATCCTGGATGGAAGCGATTATTTTTTTTTCAAGTTCTGTCAGCATGGAGCGATTAAAAAGATATCCATCGTTAAAGTCAAGGCTTTTTCCGGAACTTTTCCGGAAAAAGCCTGCGGATGTCTGTTTCATCCGGTCTGCAAACGCCGTTTTCCGTAATCAGCCCGGTGATGAGCCTTGCCGGAGTCACATCAAAAGCAAAATTGGCCGCAGGGCTCTTCGCAGGCGGCACCAGCACCCGGACAATGGCATTATCGCTGACGCCCTGAACATACCGGACTTCATCCGGTTCCCGTTCTTCAATGGGAATGGCGGCTACGCCATCGGACAATTCCCAGTCGAACGTACTGGAAGGCAGCGCCACATAAAAGGGCACATGATTGTCCTTGGCGGCAAGCGCTTTAAGATATGTGCCTATTTTGTTGGCAATGTCGCCCGTCCGGGTAGCCCGGTCAGAGCCGACAATCACCATGTCCACCATGCCATGCTGCATGAGATGCCCGCCGGCGTTGTCGGTAATGACCGTGTGGCGGACACCGCTTTGTCCCAGTTCCCAGGCTGTTAACCGGGCGCCCTGATTGAGCGGCCTGGTTTCATCCACCCATACATGAATATCCATCCCGCGGCTGGCGGCGGCGTAAATCGGAGCCGTAGCCGTACCATATTCCACACAAGCCAGCCAGCCGGCATTGCAGTGCGTCAGGATATTGACCGTTTGGCCAGGTTTTTTCTTTGCGATTTCCTGAATAATGGAAAGCCCGTACAGCCCGATCTGTCTGCAGTTTTCCACCTCGGCCTGAGTGATTTTTTCCGCTTCATCCGCCGCAGCCTTTACCCTGCCATCATAGGTGTCTGCCTCCCCTACCCTGCGGCGCATCTGCTTCACTGCCCATGACAGATTTACAGCCGTCGGACGTGCGGATATCAGGCGCTGACATTCCGTATCCAGATATGAATCAGGACAGCTCTGTTCTCTGGAATTCAGCACCGCCAGATATACGCCATATGCTGCGGTCACGCCTATCAGAGGCGCTCCCCGCACCACCATATCACGGATGGCGGCAATGACATCGTCAACGGTTTCAAGGCTCAACACCGCATACTGGTGAGGCAGCAGACGCTGATCGATGACCTGAACAACATTCCCGGATGGATTCAGCCAGATCGGCCGCTGGTGAGTGATTATGGATTCCATGATTTTTCTTTGATTTTCTTTAACAGATGCCTGATGACAATCCGTTGATTCTCTGTAAGGTTCATGATATGGGTATTTCGACTCTGGAACAGAGTATATCATAAATTTTTCAAAAATACATCGGATGACTTCATAAAAATCATCTGGTTTGAACACATTACCCTACAGGTTACCCTACAGGAGGTATCTCATGACAGACAATATTGTAATTACACTTTCATGTGGAACCGATAATCCCAACCGTGCAACCCGGGCACTCCAACTGGCCATGGTCGCTAAAAAACAAGGAAAAAATGTAACGCTTTTTCTGCTGGACGACGGCGTCTATATCGCCAGAGAAGGCATTGCCGCTACCTTAAGGGCCGCCACCGGCGACTCGGCGGATGACCACTTGTCATACCTTCAGGAATTCAACGTGCCCATTCTGGCATGCACTCCCTGCGCCACAGCCCGAAAAATTACTGAAGCCGATCTGGTACGGGGCGCCCGTATGGCGACCGGCGGAGAGCTGATCGAACTTGCCTGCAACGGTACCGTCATCAGTCTGTAATCGCTCTCGAAGAAATCGTCCGTCCTGACGGTGGAGACAGAGGAATGAGGAGAAAAGCAGAAACAGGGTTTGTGAATCCCCATGCCATAGACGAAACCAGTTCCATAAGCCGGAGCAAGCATCTGGAACAGTGGCGTCTTCTCTGGAAACGCTGGGACAGCGCCACCACCGGATTGGGCGATGAAGACGGCGAATACACCTTGCGTCGCCATGCCTGGGAATCACCGATGTTTAGCGGCTCCCTGTTCACGGACAAACTGGAAGATATCTGTCGCGCCATGCTGCCCATTATCGAGCCCATTGCGCAGTTACCGGGATCTGATCCTGATATTTTTCACTCGGCGCTGATCCGTATCGAAACGGGTATGGCGGCATATCCAGAATGGATGAATCTTGAAAAGGTCGGGTGCGTGGTCGGTATGTTCACCACCCAGTGTATTCTGAAATGGCTGTGGCTGACATCTGATTCCGCCGCTCATTTAATTGACCGTCTGAACTGCCTTCAGGCATCCCTCCACATCCTCCACCTGAACCGTCAGGGTGCTCTCCACTTTATGGACATGCTGCCTGAAAACTATCAGCAATCCATCTTCAGCGCCATCCAGGCGCATGAAAACGATCCGGCGTGGGAAAATCGGCTGCGACAGGCAAATTCCGTCTGGCAGGAAATCTATCTCGAACTGGCTCGGAAATTCGATATGGATCTGTATCATGAAAATTGTATCCGGCTGATCCCGATGGACTGGATGTACGGCATTCCGCCGCTGAAGAAGCTGGTGGAAACCTGCAGGTGGAAAGAAGCCGAGAATATCTGCCATCAAATCATCGGCAGCCGCACAAAACAAGAGAACGAAACTGTCTGCTGGGATATCGAGACGGTTCTTCTGGCATCCAGTGTCAAACATTGCGTTTCCAGGGGGGCGGATGATCCTATCTCAAACATTCTAAAAGAACTGCATAATATCGCTCAAAAAACAGGCAGGGTCCATTGTCAGCAAATTATCGAATTTCAGCAGTTCACCTACCGGAATCCATTCGACTGGAACGGTGTCAACAGACTGGTTCGAAAGATCGGTAAATTGCCGCTATCCGATCTTCTAAATGCCTGGAAACAGCATATCGTTTATGCAGCGATCGGATATCAACCTGAGATATCGAAACTTGCTTCGGATTGCTGGATTCACTGGTTGATTGACGCGGGGATAGATGACGCAAAGGGGAAAGAATGGTTTTCCGAAAAAATGCAGGCATGGCTTCATTGCATTTTAAATCATTTCAAGACATTTGTGGAACAGGCCCAGGCATTTTTCGTGCTGACGAGGGATCTGGCGGAAATAACCGATATCAGAAATCGCTGCCCCCGGCTGGTGGATATTGCCACTGCCAGCATCATCGGCGACAAAGCCCACCACCGCTGCAGGCGGGAATGGCTTCAGAAAATGAACGGGGCGGAACATTTGCCACTGGTAATGGAATGCTGGGTCAAACACGCTCCCAAAATGGTCCCCAATCCGGCAATCGCTGTTTCCGCCGATTACAAATCCCATATTCAATGGCTCGCGGTCGTACAGGAAATCAACCCCACCGCTTTCAAAAAGCTTCTGGATCAATGGCGCTCCGAACACGGTCGGCGAAGACGTCTTTGGGACGCCATCGAGAGCGGCATCGAAATGTGATACCCTCCTTTTGCCACAAATCAAATCGAAAGAGTCACCCCAATCCGTTAAATCCCTACTGGAGCTGTTCATGAAAAATATCCTGCGCATCCTCTTTGTGGCAACCGTATCTTTTGTGGCCCTGGTTTCAGCAAATGCCGCCGGCATTCCAGACCGTTTGCAGGCTTCACTGTCCGCTCTGACCAGCGCCACTGCCAGCAGCAGCCAGTTGCTGTATGTCGATCCAGACGCCAAAACACCAGCTTGTGCCATTCTATACCCACTGAAGCGCTTTAAAAACCACTGGGTACTTGCCTTCGGTCCGATTCCGGCCAACCTCGGGCGCAACGGCATGGCACCGGCGTGGGAAAAACGGGAAGGCGACGGACGCACGCCAACCGGGATTTATGCGCTGAAACGGGCTTTTGGCTTTACAGCCGCCTTTCGCACGCATCTGGACTATCATCAATTGCAGCCAGATGATGTCTGGATCGATGATGTCCAGTCGCCGGACTACAACCGTCTGGTCAAGTGCGGCGACGCTAAAGCGATGTCGTTCGAGGCGATGTTCTCCGAACGCGTCGCCTACCGATACGGGCTGGTGGTGGAGTACAACACCCATCCGGTGATCAAAGGGCTCGGCAGCGCCATTTTCGTTCATGTTCAGAAAGCAAAGGGGGTAGCGACTTCCGGATGCGTATCCGTAAACGAACGAGCGATGATAAAAATATTGTCATGGCTCGATCCCAGTCAAAAGCCGAAAATCGTGATTGGAACCCCAGCGGAACTGGCGTTGTCTCTGCCCGACGCCGCATCCGGCCTTCCAGCGGATATTCCTGAAAAAATTCGTGAAAAACTCATCACCGCTTCATGCAAACTGGGGGAATGGCCGATGTCGAACGGCTTTTTCGCTGTCGCCGCCACCATTCCTGCAAACGTTGAGGCTCAGATGCTGAAGACCAGATCGTGGCGGCAGGGATGTCCCGTCCCGGTCAGCGAACTTGCCTATCTGGCGGCGCGCTACTGGGGATTTGACGGAAAGCCGCACTATGGCGAACTGGTGGTTCATGAAGGGTTATCCGGCTTGTATCTCGATCTTTTGAAGTATATGTATGAAACGAAATTTCCCATCCGGCGCATGAAACTGATCGATGCCTACAACGCCGATGACGACAAATCCATGGCCGCTGACAACACTTCGGCCTTCAACTGCAGAGACATCACCGGTAAACCAGGAGTGTTTTCCAATCACAGTTACGGCGGCGCGATCGACATCAATCCTTTGGAAAACCCTTACATCACGGCGGCGCCGGAGGTTTTGAAATCACGCGGCTGGAATGGCGGCGGCAACAAGACCGATTTTCTGAGAAAACTCGGAATTGTCGGTACGTCTCCTACCGATGTCTTTTGCAGGCAAACCCCGTCAAACTGCAAAATACTGCCGCCGGAAGCCGTTTCGTACGC
>DAIEFO010000400.1 GCA_027325475.1 Desulfobacteraceae bacterium
CGACTACGATGAACCGCCGCTCAGAATCCTTGGCCTGGTCTGTGAAAACGATGCCTATCCCGCGATTGACGTCGCCGGTCTGAACCGCCTGCAGTTCTCTGCGGATGTACGGATTATTCCGGTGCGGTGTTTGGGGTCCGTCAACGTCATCTGGATCAAGGAAGCCCTTTCCAAAGGTATGGACGGGGTATTCTGTCTGGGCTGTAAACACGGTGACGACTATCAGTGCCATTTTGTCAAGGGCAGTGAACTGGCGAGTATCCGCATGAGAAAAATCGGTGAAGCGCTGACGAGTCTTGCTTTAGAGGTGGAGCGTGTGGCGCAGTTTGAAATCGCTATTGACGAGTACGACAAAGTGCCTCAGATCATCAACGACTTTGTCAAGGTTGTCGAAGATATCGGACCAAACCCCCTGAAGGGTTTCTAAATAATACAGATAGAGGTATGGACGGGGAAAAAACTGATGCCGATGACAAAAAGTCAGCGACGGAGTTTTTTCCTCATCCTGTAACCTCTTTTCTATTCTGAGGAGGATTTATCATGTCTGATGCATATCTTGTTCAGCCAGATATGGATTTTATCAAGGATGTGGCTGCGCTTGGCGGGGGCGATCTCAAAAAATGTTTTCAGTGTGCGACATGTTCCGTGGTCTGCCCGATTTCACCGGATACTCGGCCTTTTCCCCGGAAAGAAATGATTGCTGCGTCTTGGGGATTGAAAGACAAGCTGGTTGGAAATGCCGACATATGGCTGTGTCATAATTGCGGAGATTGTTCGACCAAATGTCCGCGAGGCGCTAAACCAGGAGATGTACTGTCTGCCCTGCGTGCCTACACGGTCGCTGAATATGCTGTTCCGAAAGCATTGGGTAAGG
>DAIEFO010000401.1 GCA_027325475.1 Desulfobacteraceae bacterium
CTCCAGTGTACGGAAATGAGTGTCGGCAGCAAAAAGTTCCTTGTAGGGGTTCATCCCTTCGACGCGCCCTTTGTAGATAACCCCTTTAGTGTCACACATAATCATATTGTTCGGCTTTACGCCAAGCGCAATGGCCAGCTTAGCACAGGAGTTGGCGGCAGCTCCGGCTCCGTTGACAACAATGCGAATATCTTCAATTTTTTTATCAACAAGATAGAGGGCATTCAACAGAGCTGCAGACGAAATGATGGCGGTACCATGCTGATCGTCGTGGAACACCGGAATATTCATGGTTTTCTTGAGGGTTTCCTCTATATAAAAACACTCAGGAGCCTTTATATCTTCCAGATTGATACCGCCAAAAGTCGGTTCCAGCAGTTGACAGGCTTTGATAATCTCATCCGGGTCTTCAGTGTCAAGCTCTATGTCAAACACATCAATATCGGCAAAGCGTTTAAAAAGAATTCCCTTTCCTTCCATAACCGGCTTACCGGCCAGAGCCCCAAGGTTGCCAAGCCCAAGTACTGCGGTGCCATTGGACACAACCGCTATCAGGTTACCTTTGGCTGTGTATTTGTAGGCATCCTCGGGATTTTGCTGAATTGCCAGGCACGGCAAGGCGACACCCGGAGAGTATGCCATTGAAAGATCTTCCGCCGTCTGGCACGGTTTGGTAGATGTTACTTCAATCTTTCCTTTGCGACCGCTTGAGTGATATTCCAGAGAATCTTTAAATTTAGCCATTTTTTGTCTCCATTTTTTAGTTTAGTTAAAAAGCAAGCGGTCTTTTTTTAAACATTACGTATCCACTTTTACTAAAAGT
>DAIEFO010000402.1 GCA_027325475.1 Desulfobacteraceae bacterium
CCATCGACTGCATTGAAAGCTTTCAGCGTTCCATGATGAAGATCGATGGCCCGTTCAGCAATGGAGAGGCCGAGTCCTGCGCCACCCGTCTTTCGGTTCCGAGAGCTGGACACTCTGAAAAACGGGTGAAAAATATGGGTTAAATCGGCGTCCGGGACACCTGCTCCATAATCTCTGACGCTGATTTTAGCATAAGGTACGGCTTTCTTGACGATTTTTTCCAGACGAATTTCAACGCAGGTTGTGTCCAAGGTATAACGGATGGCATTGCGGACAATATTTTCAATGGCCTGACGCAGCAATTCCTCGTTGCCCTGAATCATGCACAGGTGATTTTCCAGAAGTTCCACCTTCCGGTTGTTTCCGCGGGCTTCAAAATCTCCGTCTGATGTTATTTCCTGTAAAAGACGAGAAAGGTTAACGGATTTCATTTGGGCATGATCGAGGCCGGATCCCAGCCGGGTCAGCATCAACACGTGGGAAATCATTTCGTTCAGCAATGTCGTTTCGTGTTCAATCTTTTTCAGCGTACTTTCCGCTTCAGTACCCGTATGTCTTCTAAGCAGCTCTAACGCCACATTCAGCCTTGCCAGCGGCGAGCGGAGTTCATGAGAAATATCTCCCAGGAGTTGCCGTTGCAAATTCATGAGAGATTCAATTCTTTCTGTCATATGATCAAAATCACTGGCGAGTGCCGACAGTTCATCTGTTCTGTTACCAATCGTATGCGCAATGCGTACGGCCAGCTCGCCGGAAGCCACGCGCCGGGTTGCTTCCCGAAGAGCAATGATGGGTGATGTCAGATACCGGGCGAG
>DAIEFO010000403.1 GCA_027325475.1 Desulfobacteraceae bacterium
TCAGCAGCAGCCATTTTCTGCTGGAAGCCGTTGCCGGCGGATGAACAACCGCCAGAACACCGGCACTCATGAAAAACCACCCGATGGGGTCTCGTACCAGCTCAACACTGTTACTGACCAATACCGGGGTAACAGCAGATACCAGCAGCGCTAAAACGGCGATTTTTTCCTGTACCAGGTTTCTTAGAATCAGATACAGCGAAATCAGCAGCGCTGTGCCGAAAAACAGGGAAATAAGCCGTGCGGACAGAATCCAGTCATGAATCAACGCATAGCCCCCGGCAATCATGAGCGGATACGAAGAGATAAATGTCAGGCCGCAGGTTTTCAGGCTTTTCCAGTTTCTGTAGTACAGCGACATCGCCTGGTGTATGTAGAGGAACCCGTCAGGATTGACAATGGCGGTATGCAGACAGACCCAAATCCTGAGCAGAAATCCGGTCAGGATGACAAGCCATGCTGCGGCTGAAAACCGGCTGGAAAAAAACGGTGCTTGCGAACCGGTGGAAGTGGTTGTATGAGGATGCAGTAGATTTGATGATGTCATGCCGTTCTTTTAGTATATTCCATGGTTTCAGGTCAAGGATGTTTGCTGCTTTTGCTGCATATCCTTGCGTGGGTATGGTTTTTGTGGTAATTGCAGGTGATATAACAGTATTCAGTGTTGACGGCTTCGTAAAAAGTCCGCATGCTGCGTTGCGCCGCATCCTTCGTCATTGCAGCGTACCAAAAGTACGCTTCATTCCTTGCGGATTTGCGCGTCTTGCCTGCGAACA
>DAIEFO010000404.1 GCA_027325475.1 Desulfobacteraceae bacterium
CAACCAGATCACGGCTTAACCCTTCTTCACCATAGGCAGATTTAAATGATGCAGCCAGAGGAATATCCAGGTACCGCGCAGAAATACCATTTAATACCATTTCGAGCCACAGACAATAATCTTCTGAATAACGTTTGTCTTCCGGAAACCGGAATGCAACCATCTGATGCAACATCACCGAGCGTGTCAACATTTGATTCCAGAGCAGCAATCTCAAAGGCTTCAGGACATAAACAGCGGCAGGGTTTGAGGGCAGTTTCCAGAAACCATCCGTATGAGGGACAATTTGAATACACCGGTGTGAAGTAACGGCAACAGATGGATGCTTTTTCATCCATTCATACTGATAATGGATTTTTTCAGGATGCCATGCATCATCTGCATCCAGAAAGGCCAGATAAGGCTCAGCGGATTGGCTCCATCCGGCATTGCGGGCTGAACCCGGTCCCTGATTCCGAGGCAATGAAATAACGTTGATCCGGGTCCTAGTGTATTTGCGCTGTAAGTCAAAGAGCCTCTGCAACGTGTTGTCCATGCTGGCATCGTCTATGAGAAAAAGCTCCGCAGGGCAGGCTGTCTGATTTACGACTGAAAGAACCGCTCGTTCAATGGTGCTGCTGCAATTGTAGCAGGGAATGATCACACTGACAGGAACTGTATTCATGGATCAGAGTTCCGGAAACATGCGGGAAGGCCATCCGAACTGCGAAAAAGTTTTTTCTTTGGCCAGACGCCAGCTCAACTCAAAGATGATCCTTCGGGCAGCTC
>DAIEFO010000405.1:0-485 GCA_027325475.1 Desulfobacteraceae bacterium
GGTGATCACCGCCGCCAGCTCGCGTACGTCGAGTCCGCGCGCTGCGACATCGGTGGCCACCAGCACCGAACAGCTGCGATTGGCGAACTGCACCAGCACCTCGTCGCGATCGCGCTGTTCCATGTCGCCGTGCAGGGCGCGCACGGAAAACCCGCGCTGATCCAGCTCCGCGGCCACGTCACGGGTATCGCGACGGGTGTTGCAGAACACCAGCGCCGATTCCGGCTTGTACGTGCGCAGCAGCTGCGCCAGCGCATCGATCTTCAGTGCCGGCTCGACCTCGAACCAGCGCTGCTCAATGGCATCGTCCGCCGGCTCGGGCTCCACGGTGACCGTGACCGGCTTGCGCTGCACGCTCTTGCTGATGGCGCGGATCGCCTCCGGCCAGGTGGCCGAGAACAGCAGCGTCTGGCGCTGCGCCGGGGTCTTGCCGATGATCTCGGTGATCGCCTCGGTGAAACCCATGTCGAGCATGCGGTCGGCCT
>DAIEFO010000405.1:495-755 GCA_027325475.1 Desulfobacteraceae bacterium
CAGGCTGCGCTTGCGCAGCAGTTCCTGCACGCGGCCGGGCGTGCCCACGACGAGATGCGGATCGTGCGCCGCCAGCGACGCCAGTTGCGGCCCCAGTGCGATGCCGCCGCTGAGCGTGAGCAGCTTGATGTTGGGCGTGGCGCTGGCCAGCCGGCGGATTTCCTTGCTGACCTGATCGGCCAGCTCGCGCGTCGGGCACAGCACCAGTCCCTGCACCCGGTTCAGACCGGCGTCGAGGCACGCCAGCAGACCCAGCCCGA
>DAIEFO010000406.1 GCA_027325475.1 Desulfobacteraceae bacterium
GAAAAAGTTTTTTCTTTGGCCAGACGCCAGCTCAACTCAAAGATGATCCTTCGGGCAGCTCTTAAACCACGATCACAGCCCCAAATCTGACAACATCCCCATACCAGAATCCATCGTATCATACGGATGAATCGCTCCTCCCCTGAAGGTCCCGGCAGATTGTTGTCATAAAGGCATCCTGTCTTCGACAAGTCCGTTCCGGCGGATGGCTTGCCGTTCTCCTCATCATCAGCCTTTGCATTCAACGTACAACGGAGTACGGACGTCAGCCGTTTTTCATATGTATGCTCTTTACATGTCCGGTCGAACCCTGCGGCTGCAATTCGATCCCGGACATCGGGATGTGAAAGATAAAAGATGATTTTTTGAACCAGATCAGCGTCCGTGCGGAAAACAGCAACCTCCTGATCCGGAAGATACCAGTCTTCCAGATATGGTGCAGCTTCCGTCAGGAGAAATCCTCCGGCACCGGGAACTTCAAAAGTTCTGGCTTTGATCTGGTTCCGCCGCCCTCTGGAATTGGCAAAATTCAGACTGATAACGGAGTTTCGCATAATCTCCGGTACATCATCGGCTGAAACCGGCCCGTGAGGCCATCCATGTCCAAAACACGAAACAGGAATTCCCTGATCCAGCAGATACTGAATGCGCTGCCTGCGGTCACCATGCGCCTCACCGATAAAGGACACGGGATAACGGCACTGACGAGCGCATAACGGCGGTAACAACCGATCCGATCTGGCCGCCCA
>DAIEFO010000407.1 GCA_027325475.1 Desulfobacteraceae bacterium
AGCGGATCGAAACCCATCCGGAATCTGAAGCACCTGATGAGCGCTTATCCTCGGATTTTCCACAGGAAACACCCCGACCTTATATTCGGAAAAGGATTTTCCGCCAAAGACGATGCCAAAACCCGCCACAATCAGAAATGGAAACAGAAAATTCCATCCGAACGCCGCGCGATCTCTGAAATATTCCAGGTTCCGCGCCATAAATATGGCCCACATTCGTTTAAAACGCACCGCTACTTCTTCCCTCCTCTCTTTTCTCAAAAAAATCTGGTATGCTCAGGATTGACGGCTTCGTAAAAAGTCCGCATGCTGCGTTGCGCCGCATCCTTCGTCGCTGCGATGTATTCACGCTTCCAGCGCTGCCGGAGATATCTGGCTTTTCATATGGGCAGAGATAAGCTGTAACGCATTTTCCAAGGCCCCCTGATTGTCCAGCACCACCTGAAGCGCTTTTTTCCCCATGGCCGCCGCAGAATCGGGTGAGGTCATCAGAAAATATATGGCATCATGGAGTTCTGCTTCATTTACCACCATCCGTGCGCCGCCTGCCGTCAGAAGTTTTGCGCAGCTTTCTGACACATCGCTGACATACGGGCCGAAGAGCACCGGTTTTCCTAAAGCAGCAGGCTCCAGCGGGTTATGCCCCCCGAAGTCCATCCGGCTTCCCCCGACAAACGCCACATCCGAAAATGCATAAAAGGCACTGAGCTGCCCGATGGTGTTGACCACCACGATATCCGGAAAAT
>DAIEFO010000408.1 GCA_027325475.1 Desulfobacteraceae bacterium
GCGGATGTCAGCTGGGCGCCGAGGTGCACGGCCGACGTCACGACGAGCAGCGCAGCGAGGACGCGGTTCAGCCGTGCGGTTCTCAGCACTCCCAGGCCTCTCTGCCAGGGTCGCCGCAGCACCACCGCACTGCGCCGACGCGGTCCGTCCGGGCGACCGCCGGTCACCAGTCTGCAGGCTCGTAGTCCTTCAGGAAGCACCCGACGAGGTCCTCGCCCGCCTCGCCCCGGACGATCGGGTCGTAGACGCGGGCGGCCCCGTCGACGAGGTCGAGAGGGGCGTGGAAACCTTCTTCGGCCAGGCGCACCTTGGTCGGGTGCGGTCGCTCGTCCGTGATCCAGCCGGTGTCGACGCTCGTCATGAGGATGCCGTCCTCCGCGAGCTCCGCGGCGCTCGTGCGCGTCAGCATGTTGAGGGCCGCCTTGGCCATGTTGGTGTGCGGGTGGCCCGGTCCCTTGTAGCCGCGCGAGAACACGCCCTCCATCGCGGAGACGTTCACGACGTAGGTACGCCGTGCCGTGGACGCCCTCATCGCTCCGCGCAGGCGGCTGACCAGGATGAACGGCGCGGTCTGGTTGCACAGCTGGACTTCGAGCAGCTCCATGGGGTCGACCTCGTCGACCGTTGCGACCCAGCTGTTCGTGTGGTGCGTGTCGGGGACCAGCCCGCCCGCGTCGATCGACGTCCCTGCGACGAGCCGGCTCAGCGACGCGGCCTCGGCGGTCAGCGCC
>DAIEFO010000409.1 GCA_027325475.1 Desulfobacteraceae bacterium
GTTGATGGCGCGGTGCGGGGCTGGCGTTGGGCTGGGGCCTGCAGGGCTTTGATGGAGAGTGCGATGCGTTTGGTTTTCGTATCTGCGGAGAGGACTTTGACGCGGACGATCTGGCCGGCTTTGACGGCTTCCGATGGTTCTTTGATGAAGCGGTTGGAGAGTTCGCTGATATGGACGAGGCCGTCCTGATGGACGCCTATATCTACGAAGGCGCCGAATTTAGTGACGTTGGTGACGACGCCTTCGAGGACCATGCCGGGTTGAACGTCGGCCAGTTCGCGGACCTGCTCGTTGAAGCTGGGTGCGACAAACTGTTCGCGGGGGTCGCGTCCGGGTTTGCGGAGCTCTTCGATGATGTCATTGACGGTGAAGGTGCCGGCGGTGAGTTGGCTGCGGTTGAGCTTGGCGAGGAGTTGGGGGTTGCGAATGATCTCCGGGATGGGGGCATCGATGGATTGGGCGATTTGCTGGACGACCGGATAGGACTCAGGATGTACGGCGGTGGCGTCGAGGGGCTCTTCGCCGTTACGAATGCGGAGGAATCCGGCGGCCTGCTCGAATGTCTTGGCGCCGATGCCGGGGACCTGCTTGAGCTGGGTGCGGGAGCGGAAGCGTCCGTTCTGATCTCGGAAGGTGACGATGTTGAGGGCGGTGCGCTCAGTGATGCCGGCGACGTAGCGGAGCAAGGTCCAAGACGAGGTGTTGAGATCCACGCCG
>DAIEFO010000040.1:0-3532 GCA_027325475.1 Desulfobacteraceae bacterium
GTTCCGCCCAGATAATCCCCCCGGCGTTCTTTATTGATGACGGAATAATAAATCTTTCCTGTGGTAAAATTGTTATCCCTTCCCAGTTTGGCATGGGTGAACCGTTCATAATGCCCCAGATCCAGATCGGTTTCCGCGCCGTCATCGGTCACAAAAACCTCCCCATGCTGAAAGGGATTCATGGTTCCCGGATCCACGTTGATGTAAGGGTCCAGTTTCTTGATTGTCACCCGAAGCCCCCGGCTTTCCAGCAGCGCACCGATGGCCGCGGAAGCCAGACCTTTTCCTAAAGATGACAGCACGCCGCCGGTTACAAATATATATTTGGTACTTGAACTCATGATAACCTCAGCTTGGAATGGCCGTATCAGAAAGCATCGTCAGAGAATTTAGCACTTTCTCCCAGCTCTTCTTCAATGCGTATAAGCTGGTTGTATTTGACGACCCGGTCGCTGCGGGACATGGATCCGGTTTTGATCTGTCCGCCGTTAACGCCTACCACCAGATCCGCAATAAAAGAATCCTCGGTTTCTCCGGACCGGTGCGAAATGACCGTTGAGTATCCGGCCTGGCGTGCGATTTCAATGGCGTTCAGGGTTTCTGTGACCGTGCCGATCTGGTTCAGCTTGATCAAAACCGAATTGGCGATTCCCATATCGATGCCCTTTTGCAGAATTTCCGGATTGGTAACGAAAATATCGTCCCCCACCAGTTGCACCTTGCTTTCGAGCCGATCGGTCATCATCTTCCATCCATCCCAGTCCTGTTCGGCCAAGCCGTCTTCGATCGAAAAAATGGGATAGCGTTCGACCAGATCGTCATAATAATCGATCATGGCTTCTGAAGAAAGCTTCCGGTTTTCGGATTTCAGGTTATACACCTTCTTCTTTCCGGCGCCTGTGTAGAATTCACTGGCTGCCGCATCGATACCGATGCCGATCTCATCTCCCGGCTTATATCCGGCGGTTTCAATGGCAGTGATGATATATTTGATGGCTTCTTCATTCGATTTAAGATCCGGCGCAAATCCGCCCTCATCTCCGACCGCGGTTGCGAGCTTGGCGTCTTTCAGAATTTTTTTCAGACAATGAAAGGTTTCAGCGCCCATCTGGACTGCCTGGGCAATGGAGGCGGCGCCAAACGGAATAATCATAAATTCCTGAATATCCAGATTGTTGGCTGCATGAACGCCTCCGTTGATGATATTCATCATGGGAACCGGCAGATACCGGGCGTTGATGCCTCCCAGGTATCGGTAAAGCGGGAGTCCGAAAGCTTCGGCGGCTGCGCGCGTTACGGCCATAGACACCCCCAGAATCGCATTGGCGCCCAGCCTGGTTTTGTTGGGCGTGCCATCCAGTTCGATCATGAGGTTATCGATGAGCGTCTGACGGGAAGCATCCTTTCCGGTCAACAGCGGCATAATTTCATTCATGACATTGTTTACTGCGGTGGTTACGCCCTTGCCGCCGTATCTTTTGGCTTTGGTGTCGCGCAATTCGAGCGCTTCGCGGGTTCCGGTCGATGCGCCCGATGGCACTGCCGCCCGCCCCATGGCGCCACACGCCAGAAAAACATCCACCTCCACGGTTGGATTGCCTCTGGAATCCAGTATCTCCCTTGCCTTGATATTCACAATTTCTGTCATGCCGGCCTCCCGTTATATGGTTTATCGATTATAATGTGATGGAATCTGCTGCTTGACATTGCAAGCTTGTTTGTTACTCTTGTTCCACAAAGATGTCAAGAATCTGGGATGCCGCGTATCGCATTCATATAATATAAATTTACTATAATTTCAATTTGTTGAGGTGTTCTATGAAAGGTTTGGACTTGTATCAGAGGGCGCACCTGCTGGTTGCCGCCATCCGGATTCTGGAATACCGCCACCACAGCCCGCCTGCCATCGAAACCGTCTGCCAACTGCTGGATATTTCCACGGAGGAGGGCGGATTTTTTTTCAGAAAGCTTGAAGAATCCGGAATTATCGAATCCATCGAAAATGCGCAGGGAATCCGGCTTTACATTCGAGATCATCTGAAAATTGAAGAAATACCCAGGGGCGCCTCAGAAACACTCCTGGATAAGGAGCTGAAAAATTTTCAGACCGCCAGGAAGGGCCTGACCCAAAAAGTTGAAAGCTTTCAGGCTGCCCAGGCCGAAAAGAAAAAGCAGATGTTCGCCGAACTGGAAAAAAAACTCAAAACAGGGTTTGAAAAAAGGCCCTGATTCATTTCGATATATGCGGCGCTGGGCTGTCCCGGATATCTGAAAAAGGCTGTTTTCCTCATATAGACTTTCAGAAAAATAATTTCACTGCGTTATCGGTCGGAGATATACTACAGTATTATCTCCTCCCTGCTGCCTTGCGAAATGAATTTTCTGAAAGCCTATATAACCGAAAGAGAATACATGTGAATAAACTTTGTATATTTGTTGCCATGACCATTCTGGGTTGGGTCGGATGGTGGATCGGGTCGTATATCGGGTTCATGACGGCCTATGTCGTCAGCGGCATCGGAAGTCTGATCGGCGTGTATCTGGGCTGGCGTATCCATCGGGATTATTTGAGCTGACATTGAATCAGGAGATTTTATGTTTCATCCGGCCGTGATCGGCATCACCGAAAAAATATTGACGGATCCTGGCTATGTGCTTTCCAGCGAGACATCCTGTGAACTTGTCCGGCTTTCTGAAGCGCATTTTCCGGATGTGATGGCGTGTGCCGATAAAATCCGAAATCGCTATCACAAAGACCGGGTTTTTACGTGTGCCATAACGAATGCCAAATCCGGATTCTGCTCCGAAGACTGCGCTTTCTGCGCACAGTCTTCCCATCATCATACCGATATTCATACCTATCCGATGGTTTCTGAGGAATATCTGGTTGAAAGCGCTGCTGCCAGGCAGCGCGAGGGCGCCGTAAAGTTCGGGATGGTTACCAGCGGTTACGCCAACACCGCAGCAGAGATGACACGGATATGCAAGGCGGCGGCGTCCATCAGAACCCAAACCGGACTCGGCGTGTGTGCATCTTTAGGCATGCTGAACGGGTCTACTGCTGCTCAACTGAAGGGTAGTGGTGTCACACGCTATCACCACAATCTGGAAACCGCCAGAAGCTATTTCAGCGCTGTTTGCACGACCCATGATTACGAAGAAGACGTCGAAACCGTACGGATCGCAAAAAATGCAGGATTAGAAGTCTGCAGCGGCGGCATCATGGGGTTGGGGGAAAGCTGGGAGCAGCGGATAGAGCTTTCCATGACGCTCAGAGAACTCGATGTGGACTCTATCCCGATCAATTTCCTCAATCCCGTGCCGGGAACACGCATGGGGCTCAGGACGCCCTTGTCTCCGCAGGAAGCGCTGCGGTGTATCGCCCTTTTCAGATTCATGCATCCGCAGAAAGATATTGTCATTTGCGGCGGCAGGGGGGTGACGCTCGGAGACTTTCAGTCCTGGGTTTTTATGGCAGGCGCCAATGGGCTGATGATCGGCAATTATCTGACCACACAGGGCAGGGATACGC
>DAIEFO010000040.1:3817-11165 GCA_027325475.1 Desulfobacteraceae bacterium
GGAAATTCAGAAGGAACGGGGGCTTTCCGCCATCTATGCCAGCAGCGGAAAAAGTGAAGCTGAGCTGATAACCCAGAGACGTCAGTCCGATACCAAAATCGCCCAGATGTCCGATGCGCTCAAGCATGCCGTTATAAATGTGCAGGCCATCAACAATGCGAAAAACGCTCTGCATCAGATGTCCGCTCTGCGAAAAGAGGTGCGTCCGGGCGTTGCCGTGAAAGATCTGCTGTCCGGATATACGGCTGTTGTCCGAAACATTCTGGCGCTGAACAAGGCGGCGGTGGAAGCCAGAACTTCCTTTGGATTCGGAAAAGTCATGGGCACCCTTCTGATTCTCGGTGAAGCCCAGGAAAGTATCGCCTTGCTGCGCGGGACGGTTTCGGGCATTCTGGCGGCGGATAAGCCGCTCGACCCGGATCAGTTATCCCGCATCATTCACCTGAAGGCCAGCGTCCGGGTCAATCTGCTGTCCCCGATGGTGATGCTTAGCGGCAAGGGCGGTGAACTGTTGAAGGAGATTTTCCAGAATCCGTCGCTGAAAACCGTCGAAGATAATGTGCAGCAGGTCATATCGCTGGGACATCAGGGCAACTACAATATATCTCCGGACAAATTTTTCGCTACGGCTACGACGGTGTGGGAGGAAATCAACCGTATCAACACCAATGAAATTGAAGGTATGGAAACCCGAATCGCCAAGTTTCTTCAGATGACAGTGCGGTCTATCTGGGTATCGTCTTCTCTGGCAGTGATGGTTTTCGGCATTCTCATCACCTTGTGTACTCTGGTGGTGCAAGGCATTCAACGCTCCATATCCCGCGTGGAAACCTCTCTGGCGGCGAGCTCAGAACAGGTGTCCGCGGCTTCCCGGGAAATTTCGGCTGCCAGCCAGTCTCTGGCGGAAGGTGCATCGGAACAGGCGGCGGCTATTGAGCAGACATCATCGTCTCTGGAAGAAATGGCCTCCATGACCAAACAGAACGCCACGAACGCCGGTCAGGCCGATATTTTGATGAAACAGACCAATCAGGTGGTGGAAAAAGCCAACGCCTCCATGAACCATCTGACGGTTTCCATGCAAGAAATTTCCAAGGCCAGTGAAGAAACCTCCAAGATCATCAAGACCATTGATGAAATTGCATTTCAGACCAATCTGCTTGCCCTGAACGCCGCGGTTGAAGCCGCCAGAGCCGGAGAGGCCGGCGCCGGGTTTGCTGTCGTGGCCGATGAAGTGAGAAATCTGGCCATGCGTGCTGCGGACGCCGCCCGGAATACTGCGGCGCTGATCGAAGGAACGGTTAAGAAGATTTCGGATGGTTCCGTGCTGGTCAAGACAACGAATGACGCTTTTGGACAAGTCGCCCAGAATACCGTTAAAGTCGGAGAACTGGTGGGGGAAATTGCTGCTGCCTCCAATGAACAGGCGCAGGGCATCGAGCAGGTGAACATTGCGGTGACAGAGATGGACAAGGTGACCCAGCAGAATGCCGCCAATGCGGAAGAGTCTGCATCCGCATCCGAAGAACTGAACGCCCAGGCCGAAGAAATGGAAGGATTCGTACATGAACTGGCGATTATCGTGAAGGGAGCATCTGCGTGACTATCGGGTGCGTTGTTCCCAGCCCGCCTGAACGAATGGCCGGATTAAAACCCTCCGGAGGCGACTCTTGAGAAGGTATAGACTTTCAGAAAATTCATTTCGCAAGGCAGCGCAGCGAAATTGTTTTTCTGAAAGCCTATGAAGGGGCCGTTTCCGGTCAGAGCGCCTCTTAGATGCCGGTGAACCGTCCTGTGATTATTTCCCGAGCTGATGTCTCAAAATATCATTGACCATCTGTGGATTGGCCTTGCCTCTGGTTTCTTTCATGATCTGACCAACAAAAAAACCGATGACCTTTTCCTTGCCGCCGCGATAATCCGACACTTCCTTCGGGTGTTTGTCAATGACGCTTTGAACCATCTGTTCCAGTTCCGATGTATCACTGACCTGCATCAGCCCTTTTTCCTGAACAATCTCATCGGGAAGTTTTCCGGTTTTGGCCATTTCGTCAAAAACGGTTTTGGCGATTTTACCACTGATGACGCCTGCATCCACCAGCTTCAGGAGCGCGGCAAGCGCAAGAGGAGGTACCGGAGACTGGCGGATGTCTTTGCCTTCGGCGTTCAGGAGCGCCAGGAGCTGACCCATGATCCAATTGGACGCCTGTTTGGGGTTGGGATAGTCAGCAATACATGCTTCAAAATAATCCGCCAGATCGCGGCTGGCGGTCAGAACTTCCGCATCGTAGGAAGGAAGACCATATGCGCCGATGAATCTTTCGCGTTTGGCATCGGGAAGTTCCGGCAGATTCTGACGGATTTCATGTACCCAGGCGTCGTCAATGGTCAAAGGCAGCAAATCCGGGTCTGGAAAGTAGCGGTAATCATGAGCTTCTTCCTTGCTGCGCATGGATGTGGTCTGACCTTTGTCAGGATTCCAGAGCAGCGTTTCCTGCACAATCTGCCCGCCTTCCATCACAATCTCTTTCTGACGATGGATTTCATAGAGGATGGCTTTCTCTACATGTTTAAAGGAATTGAGATTTTTCAGTTCGGTGCGGGTTCCGAATTCGGATACGCCTTTAGGGCGGATAGAAACATTGGCGTCGCACCGGAAACTGCCTTCTTCCATGTTGCCGTCGCAGATTTCCAGATATCGCAGGATGGACCGCAATTTTCTGAGATAAGCGCCGGCAGCCTCCGCAGACCGGATATCCGGTTCGCTGACAATTTCGATCAGCGGCACTCCGGTACGGTTTAAATCCACCCTGCTGAAAGACTGATCCGTGTCGTGAAGCAATTTGCCTGCGTCTTCCTCCATATGAATTCGGGTAATGCCGATGCGCTTTACCTCATTTTCCACTTCGATATCGATATATCCGTGCTGTGCGACAGGAAGCTCATACTGGGAAATCTGATACCCTTTGGGCAGATCAGGATAGAAATAGTTTTTCCGTGCAAACCGGCTGTCGGCAGCGATCTGGCAGTGGGTGGCCAGCGCCATCCGCAGCGCATATTCTACGACTTTCCGGTTCAGCACCGGTAAAACGCCCGGCATCCCCAGACAGATCGGGCAGACATGGGTATTGGGTGCAGCGCCGAATGCCGTCGAACAGCCGCAGAAAATCTTGGATTGAGTGCTAAGCTGGGCATGAACTTCAAGCCCGATGACAGGTTCAAATTCCATAAATACATCATCCTTCGTAAAATACGATCAAAAAATCATCGAAGTATCCGGAGATATCGTCAATCAAGTCCTCAGGCGCCGGGCGTTATGGCTGCGAGTGCCTTGGCCAGGGACGGGTAGAGGTGGAATATTCGGTCCATCCGGGTCATTTTAAACAGGGACATCACCGGCTCCTGAATAGCGCACAGACTGATGTCGCCTTTTCCTGCCGTCAGTTTTAACAGGGATACGATAACACCGAGTCCGCTGCTGTCAATAAAATGAATCTGAGACAGGTCCAGAATAACATGATGGCTGCCATCGCCGATCCGTTCCATCAACTGGCTCTTGAAATCCGCCGCCGATGAAGCATCGATGCGCGTTTCATATGGGGTAATGACCAGGACGTTGCCGATCTGGTCTGTTTCTATTTTCATAGTGTCTCCTCTGTTGAACCGCTTCTAAGGTACATGCACCCCAAAACTTTATCTTGAAAGCAGTCGGATGCTGGTTATGGATGAACCGGACGCAAGTTCCAGATATCGCGTGCGTATTCGTGAATGGTTCTGTCACTGGAAAACTTGCCGATCCTGGCGACATTCAGAATAGATTTCTGGTTCCACAAAGATATTTGTTGATACTCCTGCCCAATCCGTTCATGCGTCTGACAGTAGGACGGAAAATCGGCGATATGAAAGTAAGGATCTCCCTTTTCAAGCAGCAGATGATATATCCAGCGAAACAACCCGGGTTCATGCGGGCAGAAGCGATTGTCCCAGAAAGCATCCATCACTCTGCGGATATTGTCGTCCTGATGGTAGTTGTCTAATGGCCGGTATGCCCCGGATTGTTTCATTTCGAGAAGTTCAGCGGTTTTTAAGCCGAAGATATAGATATTGTCCGCGCCGAATTCTTCCTGCATTTCCACATTGGCGCCATCTAAAGTGCCGATGGTTAGTGCGCCGTTCAGAGCGAATTTCATGTTTCCTGTGCCGGAGGCTTCAGTGCCGGCGGTGGATATCTGTTCGCTGAGTTCTGCCGCCGGAATCATTTTTTCCGCAAGCGACACGCGGTAATCCGGAATAAAGACGACTTTCAGCGTGTCGTGAACGCGGCGATCCTTGTTGATGACACTCCCGACATTGTGAATCAGTTTGATGATCTGCTTGGCGGCCCAGTATCCCGGAGCAGCCTTTCCGGCGAAAATGCAGGTTTTAGGAACGACCGGCGTTACGCCATCCTCGACGATGCGGAAATATTCGTGGACAATGCGCATGACATTCAGCAATTGGCGCTTGTATTCGTGAATCCGCTTGGCCTGGATGTCAAACATGGATTGGGGATTGATCTTGATGTGTGTGGTGTCGTAGATGGTCTGAATCAGACGTTCCTTGTTGACCTGTTTGATTTTCCGGAACTGGCTGATACATACGGGATCATCGGCGTAGGGCTCCAGATCGCGCAGCTTGCCCAAATCCGTAATCCAGGCATCGCCGACAACTTCCGTCAACAGGTCGGACAGAAGCGGATTGGATTTTAACAGCCAGCGCCGCGGGGTGATGCCGTTGGTTTTGTTGTTAAACCGCTCAGGCCATCTGGCATAAAAATCCGGAACGAGCGATGTTTTGACCAGTTCTGTATGAAGCGCGGAAACACCGTTGACCGAATGAGAGCCCGCAATGGCCAGATGCGCCATGCGCACCTGTTTTTCCGGTTCTTCCTCAATCAGCGACATCCGTCTCAGCCGATCTGTGTCGTCTGGCCAAAGTTCCGTGATGCCATCCAGAAAGCGCCGGTTGATTTCAAAAATGATCTGTAAATGTCTGGGCAGCACGTGTTCAAAGAGACTGACCGGCCATTTTTCAAGGGCCTCGGCAAGAAGCGTATGGTTGGTGTACGCCAAGGTTTTTTGGGTGATGTTCCAGGCCGTATCCCAGTCAACAGACTCTTCATCGATCAGAATTCGCATCAGTTCGGCGACGGTCAGGGCAGGGTGGGTGTCGTTCATTTGAATATTGACACAGTCCGGAAACGCATCGAAGCTTTCATGGGTTTTAAGATAACGCCGGGTGATGTCTCGCAGGGAGCATGCTACCAGAAAATATTCCTGGACAAGCCGCAATTCTTTTCCGAATACCACTGTGTCGCTGGGATAGAGAATTTTGGACACGGTTTCGGATGCGATTTTCTGCTCGACAGCTCTGAAATAATCGCCGGCATTGAAAATCTGGATATCAAAGTCAGAAGACGGTTTGGCGGCGTACAGGCGCAGATAGTTGACCGTGGTGCCGCCATAGCCCGCTATCGGGATGTCATGCGGAACGCCGACAAGCACCCGCCAGTCCATCCACATGGGGTTGTAAGCGCCGTTTAAATCTACGCCATGTTCGATGCGTCCGTACAGGGGAATGATGCAGGATTCGTCTTTGCGTTCGATCTGGAGCGGCCCGGCTTTGGAAAGCCAGTGATCCGGCTTTTCTTTCTGGTATCCATTGTTGATTTCCTGTCTGAAGAGCCCATACTCATAATGAATGCCATAGCCGAATCCCGGATAATCGAGTGTTGCCAGAGAATCCAGAAAACAGGCGGCCAGACGTCCCAGACCGCCGTTGCCAAGAGCGGCGTCGGTTTCCTGTTCACGAACTTCTTCAATATCGACTCCCAGCTCCGACAGTGCCGTGCGGCAGGCGTCGAATATGCCCAGATTGATTAAGTTGGTGCCCAGTGAACGGCCGATCAAAAATTCCATGGACAGATAATAAAGCCGTTTGGCATTGGCTTTTTGATATCTGGCCTCTGTCTGAAGCAGTTTTTCGAGAAGCCTGTCGCGTACCGCCAGCGTCAGAGCCTGATAGATATCCCGTGAGTTTTTGTCGCTGAATTCCTTGCCAATGGTGTATCTCAAATGCCGCAGCAGGGAATCTTTCAGGCTGTATGGGTCATTGTTCAGTGGTGTCGGAGTATTGCAGTTTTTCGCCATGGTTGCGCCTCGTGTAGTGGCCGGTTTGGAATGAGCGTTTGACGATCCCGATGATTTCTTACCATTTCATGAATTCTATTGTCAAAATATATTGACAGCAATGCGAATGTCGATGCGGGCGCCTGCGGGTGTCTTTATTGGTTTTCCTTGACACCACATGGATTTACGATTAAAGTTTTTGACTTAAATATCAACTATCTCTGATGATGGAGGATTGAATGGACTACAAAAAAACACTGAACCTGCCCGTAACCGGCTTCCCGATGAAAGCCAATCTGGCCCAGCGGGAGCCGGAACAGATTAAACACTGGAATGAAATCCGTCTGTATGATGTCATCCGGAAAGCTTCCAAAGGGCGGGAGCAGTTTATTCTTCATGACGGCCCGCCGTACGCCAACGGCCATATTCATATCGGAACCGCGCTCAACAAGATTCTGAAGGACATTATCGTTCGATCCCGCCAGATGGCAGGTTTCGACGCTGCTTATGTGCCTGGCTGGGATTGTCATGGACTTCCCATTGAACACAATGTGGACAAGGAGCTGGGTGAGAAGAAAAAAAACATGTCTCAGGCGGATATCCGTCGGCAGTGCCGCAGTTATGCCGAAAGATTCATCGATATTCAGCGTGAGGAATTCAAGCGCCTGGGCGTTATGGGTGAATGGGAAGACCCGTATCTGACCATGAATTACACCTACGAAGCCATCATCGCGCGGGAATGTCTGAAGTTTGCGCTGGCGGACAATCTGGTTCGCAGCAAAAAGCCCATTCACTGGTGCTGCCAGTGCCAGACGGCTTTGGCGGAGGCTGAAATCGAGTATCAGGATGAATCTTCGCCGTCCGTTTATGTCAAATTCCAGGTGAAATCAGAGATGCCGGCGCTGGCGGGTTATACGGCGTATGTCGTTATCTGGACCACAACGCCCTGGACGCTGCCGGCGAACCTGGCCATCGCGCTGCATCCGGATTTTATCTATGCCGCCGTGAAAGTATCCGATACGGATGTCTATATTCTGGCCCGCGATCTGGTGGAACCCTGCATGAAAATTTTCGGGATTTCAGATTATACCATCCTGCATGAAATCGCCGCGCGTTTACCCACCAATCAATCATGACCCTTTGCATCGAAATTCGTCTGCTCGACCAACGCTTGCGCGAGC
>DAIEFO010000410.1 GCA_027325475.1 Desulfobacteraceae bacterium
TCGCTCCCAGGCCGCGCCACATTTCGTGGTTCTGTACACCCCATTACGCAGATCACCCGCCGGATCAGCGATATTTTCTCCCGGATGGGATTTGATATCGCCGAAGGCCCTGAAGTCGAACTGGATCATTACAATTTTGAGTGCCTGAACATTCCCAAAAACCATCCTGCAAGGGATATGCAGGACACATTTTATGTTTCCGAGTCCATCGTCCTGAGAACTCACACCTCACCAATCCAGGTCCGGTACATGGAAAAACACGCGCCTCCGATCCACATCATTGCGCCTGGCAAGGTCTATCGCTGTGATTCGGATATCACCCATACGCCCATGTTTCATCAGGTGGAGGGCCTTGTGGTCGGCGACGGCATCACATTCGGGGATCTGAAAGGGATTCTGACAGCGTTTGTTCATCAGATGTTTGATACGCAGACCAGCCTCAGATTCAGGCCCAGCTTTTTCCCGTTTACAGAGCCCAGTGCGGAAGTCGATATCCTCTGCGTCATGTGCAGGGGAAAAGGGTGCCGGGTCTGTAAACAGACCGGATGGCTGGAAGTACTTGGTTCCGGCATGGTGCATCCGGCTGTTTTTGAAAACGTGGGATACGACACATCCCGCTATTCGGGATTTGCATTCGGGATGGGTGTTGAGCGTATTGCCATGCTCAAATTCGGCATCGACGATATCCGGAAATATTATGAAAACGATATCCGCTT
>DAIEFO010000411.1 GCA_027325475.1 Desulfobacteraceae bacterium
CACATAAACGCCGATACACGATGTATCTACATTATTCGCTTTCAATTATAATAGGTTATTTATTGAAATGCCATGTTTTTTGAGGCCCCCGCCTAACGCTGGATGTATCGGATGTGGCGCTGTCTGCGGACATGATAATGAAAACATATCATCTATGAAGATAACAACTTGTATATATTTAAAATAAAACAATGCCAGAGAAATATTCACAGATGGCATGAAACTTGATTACCTCATAAATAACATGCGGACTTTTTACGAAGCCGTCAAAATTTATTGTCACATTCCGGAAAGTAATTACGTGAAACCATGTGATGTCAATATCAGCAGAACTCTTGAGCTTGTCGAGCAGATGATTCTGCTGGCAGACCAGGGGGATACAGACCGGGAAGATGCCGGCTGCGGTATTATGTACGGCATTTTGAGAGATTCGGCGTATCGCTTGAAGAAAATTGCCGAAAAGGAAAGAGAGTCTCATGTGCAGAAGGGATGGTGGCGTGACGGCGATTGAGACGTAAACCCGATAGCGCCGTTTCACTGTCTTGTAATTGGAAGAACCGGTTTTATGTTCAGTGGATAAAAACCCAACATTTTATGATAAGGAGGAGTTACGCATGGCCAGTATCAAAGGAACCCGAACGGAAGTCAATCTCATGAAGGCGTTTGCAGGTGAATCTCAGGCCAGAAACCGCTATACCTATTTTGCCAGCAAAG
>DAIEFO010000412.1 GCA_027325475.1 Desulfobacteraceae bacterium
ACTTGAGAATATCTGGATTTTTTAAAGCATCCTTGTTGAGCACCTCCTCTCCCTGGATGGTTTTTTTAACGGCAAGCTCCACTTTTTTCATGTTCAGGGTATAGGGTACATCCGGAACCTCGATGATTTTGGCCGGAACATGACGGGGGGAAGCGTTGATCCGGATGGTGTTTCGAATTCTGTGTTTGAGCTCATCTGTCAGCTGATATCCCGACATCATTTTAACGAAGAGAACCACTCGGACATCGTTTTTCCAGTTTTGCCCTACGACTAAACTGTCTTCCACTTCATCGAGCATTTCCACCTGGCGGTAAATTTCAGCGGTTCCGATGCGAACGCCTCCGGGATTCAAGGTGGTATCCGAACGTCCATAAATGATAACCCCGCCTCGGTCATTGATTTCGATATAATCGCCATGACGCCATATACCGGGATAGACATCAAAGTAGGCGGAATGGTATTTCTTGCCGTCCGGATCATCCCAGAAATAAATGGGCATGGAGGGCGACGGCGCGGTGCAGACCAGCTCTCCCTGGCGGTTACAGACGGACTTTCCCGTTTCATCAAAAGCCTCCACCTTCATGCCCAGACCGCGGCACTGAAGCTCTCCGGCATATACGGCGCCGATGGGGTTCCCAGGGCGAAGCAGCCGTTGATATCGGTGCCGCCGGAGATGGATGCCAGTTGTATGTCCGGCTTGA
>DAIEFO010000413.1 GCA_027325475.1 Desulfobacteraceae bacterium
ATTTGCGCGCCTTGCCTGCGAACTTTTTACGAAGTCGTCCGAAATTTGACTTTTTACGAGAACATCAAAATTGTAACCGTTTAAAATAGTTCACTCCGTATAGAAAAGGGAGGTATCATGCAACATCTGCTGTTTGTGGCAATTCTGGCCCTGCTGCTCACGCTGATCATGCGCTGGGGATTCAAACATCTTCCGGACGAAAAATGGCAGATATTGGCGTCTGTCCCCCGCATCAAACACGATGGCGCTTCATGGGCGGGCATCAATTTCACTTTTTACGGATTCTTCAGCGCCTGCGCCTACACCTTCGCATCGGCGATCCTGATTCTGCTGCTGGAATCTGCAGGGATTTCCCTCGCCAGCCTCATCCTTCTGATAGTCTGCGTTCTGGGAATTTGCGTACCAGCCTCCAGCATCATCGCCAGAATTGTAGAAAAGAAATCCGCCACATTTACCGTGAGTGGAGCATCTTTTATGGGCATCCTTCTGACCCCCTTCATTATCATGGCCATCAACACATCGAAGAGGTTCACAGGATTTTCCATGCCGGTTATAACCATCATGGCAGCGCTTTCCACGGCCTATGCCTTTGGAGAGGGAATTGGCCGTCTGGCCTGCATCAGTTTTGGATGCTGCTACGGCAGGCGCCTGTCGGAATGCCCCTTATGGGTGCAGCGTC
>DAIEFO010000414.1 GCA_027325475.1 Desulfobacteraceae bacterium
TGAAAATACTGCTGATGGTGTCCGACATTTCAAGTTGAGATTTGGGCTTATTGCCTTAACCTGGGCCTGAAAAAGACAGGTAAGGAAAGCGCAGCTTGGGCGCAAAGTTATTTCCCCCATTCCCCTCCTTTGGAGGGGTGGCAGGCGAAGCCTGACGGGGTGGTGACCAAGGCCGGATGATTCTGAAGAAACTGCATTACTCCAGCCAAATTGCTTTTCACATCTCTGTCCGGCAAATGAATGACGGTGAGGTTCAGACCCGTCAAATAAGCATCCCGCACAGCATCGTATTCTGCCTTGCTGTCATGACTGCTGCCATCTACTTCAATCACGACCGCTTTTTCAGCACAGTAAAAATCCACAATGTAATTCCCTATGATTTTTTGTCGATCAAAATCCAATCCTGAAAATTGACCGTTTTTGATCTGTTTCCATAATAAAACCTCAGCCAAATTGCCCGCACGGCGTAATTCTCTGGCGCGTTGTTTAAGCCCCGGTTTGTATGGCAGGGACATATAGCGAGTCAGTTTGCGCATGATAACCACCCCGTCAGGCTTCGCCTGCCACCCCTCCAAAGGAGGGGAATTTTCCGCGCCTTCCGCGCCTGTTGAAAAATCCCCTCCTTCACCTTCCTATAGAGGGGCGCCCCCGTAGAGGACGGCAGCTA
>DAIEFO010000415.1 GCA_027325475.1 Desulfobacteraceae bacterium
CTGCGCCTCGGCGTCCATTGCCTTGAAAGAGGAAAGCCGGGTGATCGGCGCCCTCACCGTGTACGCGGGTGAAACGGACTTTTTCGATCAGCAGATGGTCGAGTTGCTCCAGCAGATGGGGACTGACATTTCCTTTGCCATCGATAATCTGAATCGGGAGAAAGGGCGCCGGGAGATGGAACAGGCCCTGCTGCGAGAGACCACCGAGCGGTTGAAAGCCGTGGAGGCGCTCCGCCGGCAGGAACACATCCTGATTCAGCAGAACCGCAATGCTGCCATGGGCGAGATGATCGGCAATATCGCCCACCAGTGGCGACAGCCTCTCAATACACTCGGCCTGTACACCCAACGGCTCGCTATTTTCTATGGTTCTCCCGGCTTCAATAAGGAGTTTTTGGATACCTCCGTAGCCAAATCGATGGAGATCATCCAGTACATGTCTCGAACCATTGATGACTTCAGAAACTTCTTTTCGACCGAACGGGAAAAATCTGAATTCAAGGCCGATGACGCGGTACACAAGGCCCTGATGCTTGTCGAAGCCAGTTTCAATGAGTCTCATATCGCTATTGACCGGGAGGTGCGGGAGGAAACGGTCATTTATGGCTTTCCCAATGAGTATGCCCAGGTTTTGCTCAATCTGTTTGTCAATGCCAGGGATGCGA
>DAIEFO010000416.1 GCA_027325475.1 Desulfobacteraceae bacterium
GGCGCGGTGTCGGTCATAGACCTGTGGCCGAAACGATGATCAAGGCCACCTTTCGCAAGGTCTTTCCATTATGGTTTGGTTGTCCACCAGGCTTGCGATCTCCCTTCTTTCGGGGCTGTTTGGTACGATTGGGGTCTGTGGATGGCGGTTTGCTGCTGTTTTTGCTGTTAAGCCCAAGCCGGTTTACAAGAATGGAAATCAGGAGCAGCAAAACATCAATGCCTGCCTTAAGCGCCGGAGAAATACTTGCCTCTTCTCTGGCGACAAGGTCTTTGACTTTTTTGACGGCTTCTTCTACGTTGATATGACTAAATGTCATGCTGTACCCCTGTGTTATTTGAGAGATATTATAACACAGGTTTTTAAAGTGAAATTTTTCGCACCAGGATGCTCGACATCGTGAAATAAAATTTCAGACACGGAGGGACTTGAGTCATTTTTTAACTAACGTATAAACCGCCCTATGGCTTCACCATCGCGCTGTTTATACAACAGTTGCATAGTCATCTAAATTTCAAAAATTCAACGAAAAACCGTGTCAAGAACTTTTTTAAAAAAATTACATTTTTTTGTGCTGAATAGTTACTGTTTTGTTTTTTATTATTTCATCGATAGATGGGCATACTCATCATGAAAAAGCTTTAGAGCATTCCTTTTTTCTTC
>DAIEFO010000417.1 GCA_027325475.1 Desulfobacteraceae bacterium
CCTTGCGGATTTGCGCGCCTTGCCTGCGAACTTTTTACAAAGCCGTCTGAAAATCGACTTTTTACGAAGCCATCAACAATGAATGGGAGCAGGGTATGGATATGATCCGACAATTTCGGGATGTTTCTGAGCATCCCGAAATATATGCAAGGAAATGGAAACAAAAAAACAATGGCAGCGTGGTAGGGTATCTGTGCTCCTATGGGCCGGAAGAGCTGATTCTGGCGGCCGGCGCTCTGGGATACCGCATTTTCGGCGGCGGCCATTCCATTTCCAGAGCGGACGCCCATCTTCAGAGCTACAGTTGCAGCCTGGTGCGCGGCGCTCTGGAAGATGCGCTGTCTGGCCGGCTCGACTTTGTGGACGGCATGGTCTTTCCGCACACCTGCGACTCCATCCAGAGGCTTTCGGATATCTGGCGGATGAATGCGTCAACAGGATTTCACATAGACGCTGTGCTGCCGGTTTGTCTCAATACCGACAGCGCCAGAGATTATATGAGGGATGTATTGCGCCGGTTCAAAACGGATATGGAGCAACATCTGAAAACAGATATACATGAAGCGGATCTAAAGGCGGCTGTCGAAACGATTGACGGCATCCGGGCGGGCATGGAAAGACTTTATACATTGCGCCGCGATTGCCCGGAGCAG
>DAIEFO010000418.1 GCA_027325475.1 Desulfobacteraceae bacterium
CAATACAACAGTTTCTGATTATTTCTATCATTTGCGCTTGGATATGACAATTCTGAGCGGTACGTACATACTTACATATCCCGGCAGTACGTTTGTAAGAGTAGGCCCTGTTAATATTGTTTCTTGTTCTGATTGGCATTAACCCTATTTTGGCTATTTTTTTGTTTACAACAAGTTATTTTCAGACAATTTCACCGCTGCTACTGTGAAATTTGATGCTCTCGTAAAAAGTCAATTTTCGACCATTTTGATGGTTGCAACCTATTGAATTTATATGATGCAAAAATTCAAATTTGGACTTTTTACGAAGGCATCAAGGTTGCCATGATGAAATTTTTTTCGGTGGTATTGATAACATATTGATGAAGCTGCTGATAGCCGTATATCTACTGATCGGGTGGTGCCCCGGCGTTGCCGGTGCTGCAACCGGCAGGATGCCTGTTTCCATCTATGGCGTCTGGCACTGCGGCGATGACGGATGCTCGTGGGGTCAGGCGTCATCCATGACGGAGTTTGACCGTAAAAACCACTGGCTGATTGATCGCGGTGACGGGAAGCCGTCGGTAAATCTGGTGGTGCTCAGTTTTGTCAACCCTGTGAAGCTGTTGGCCAGAACCACAGACGCAACCACACTGAAAGGCATCC
>DAIEFO010000419.1 GCA_027325475.1 Desulfobacteraceae bacterium
TGAATTTATCCGTCTTCCATACCGTGAGGCGGTGAATATTTTATCTGTCGCCGGCCAGTCTTTTGAATATCCGGTAACATTTGGTACGGATCTGCAGTCTGAACACGAAAAATATCTGACCGATGTCTATTTTAAACGCCCTGTCATCCTTTATGATTATCCCAAGTCCATCAAGCCGTTTTATATGAGAGTCAACAACGATCAGCAGACCGTAGCGGCCATGGATATTCTGGCGCCGGGCATTGGCGAAATCATCGGCGGCAGCCAGCGTGAAGAAAGGCTGGAAGTCCTTGAAGCCAGAATGGATGAAACGGGAATGAACAAAGCCGGTTACGAATGGTATCTGGATTCCCGGCGGTATGGGTCGGTTCCGCACAGCGGTTTTGGAATGGGGTTCGAGAGGCTGATCATGATGGTCACCGGCATTACCAACATCCGGGATGTCATCCCGTTTCCCAGGACGCCGGGGAATATTGAGTTTTGATTGCTGACGGAGTTTGATGCCATCGTAAACGCCCATGGCGATATCCGCCGCCCCCGACCATGAAAATGTGTTTTCATGGTAAAAAGTCAATTTCCGGACGGCTTTGTAAAAAGTTTGCAGGCAAGGCGCGCAAACCCTGAGGAGTGAGGC
>DAIEFO010000041.1 GCA_027325475.1 Desulfobacteraceae bacterium
GGTTGCTGGTTCAGATGGTGATTCATGATCTGGAAAAACCCATGGCCGTGAACGAGCGGATTTTTAGCCGGATACTGGACGGCAGCCTGGATCCGCGCCGGGAGCCTCACCTCCGGCTGATCCGGTCCGCCGGCCAGGCGACATCCCGGTTGAAACGGATGCTGTGTGACCTGAAAGATGTCATGGCCGGCCGGCATCCATCGCAGCGGTTGGAACGTGTTCCGCTGAAACACATTGTTGAGGCGGCAGCTCAGGAATTTATGTCTATGGCCGAAACCGAAGCCGTGAATTTCATCTGGAACTGCCCGGATGATGCGGGTGCATGTCCGGAAGCGGATCTGATCCAGCGCATTATCGAGAATTATCTGCACAATGCGCTGATCCACACCCGGAGCGGCGAAAAAATCTGGCTGGATGTCGTCTCAAGCGGAACGGATGGTTTCCTGATTGCGGTGGGTAACAGGGGACAGACAATACCGGATGGGCATCTGAACGATATTTTTCAGCCGGGAGTTCAGCTTCATCTCCGGTCGGAAAAACACTGGCGGGGGCAGGGACTGGGACTGGCCTTCTGCCGCATGGCCGCCGAAACCCTGGGGGGCCGGGTATGGGCGGAAAATCTGCCGGACCACAGCGGCGTGGTCTTTTATCTGGAATACAATTCAACTACAGAACCATAAGGAACATCACCATGAGCACATTCAGCGAACCGGAAGCCTATTTAAAAAGCGGGTCCAATGAACTCAAAATCCTGGAATACACCATCGGCAGCCTGCATCTGGGCATCAACATCCTGAAGGTGAGCCGGATTCTGGACAGACCTGCACGGGTTACCGGAGCCCGTGTGGGTGCGCACCGTTCGGTCATCGGCATGTTTCATGACCATGATCACATCGTTCCCCGGGTGGATTTGGGCGAAGTGCTGGGAATTGCGCGGTCAGACAGCGGCAAGCGGGTAATCATCACGGAATTTTTCGATGAAATCACGGGATTTCTGGTGGATGCCGTGGAGCGCGTCCATACGCTGTCCTGGGAATCGGTCAAAAGCGCCGAAGATATCATGGGGGGCCTGGACAATCCCTATGTATTGGCCATAGCCCGGCCAACCGACCGGGAAAATGTGCTGCTGATGGATTATGAAAAAATTGTTCTGGAACTGGCGCCGGAGCTGGCCCGGGAAAAGGGCCTGAGCGGCCGCAAAGAAGACTGGCGGGGGGACGGCCAGACCATTCTGGTCGCCGAGGATTCCACGCCGGTTCGGGAAATGCTGACCCTGGAGCTGGAAGAGCTGGGATTTACGGTAATCGCAGTGCGCGATGGACAGGATGCCATCCGGTGCTTTGATGAAAATGCGCAGATCCGCCTGGTGATTGCGGATGTGGAAATGCCCAACAAGGATGGTCTGGCCGTGCTGGGTCATATCCGGCAGCATCCCAAAAGAAACGTTACACCGGTTCTGATCTATTCATCCATCGGGGACATCGGCATGAAAGAGCGCGCACGGGTCATGGCGGCCAATGCTCATGTGACCAAGCTGGAAATGAATGAACTGTTCAAGCATATTCGGGAAATACTGGATAAGTGACTGGAGGCCGTAAATGAACCCACTGATTGAGGCATTGTCAAGCGCGGATGAGGCAAAGCGGATCTATGCGGTACAGGATATCGGGGATACCGATGATCCGGAAATGGTCCCGGTTCTGATACGGCAACTCCGTGTCGAGCCATCCCGGGTCGTGAAGGATGCTATTGGATTCCAGCTCAGGCAGATGGATTGCAGCAGTGACTATGCCCTGCTGTTTACGCTGTTTGCGTCTCCGGACGCCTATTTGCGCAATGCCGCGGTGGAAATCTTCGGTGCGGGCGGTGATAATGCGGTTGGCTTTTTAACCGCGCATCTGGATCACAGTGACCGGGAAATCCGCAAACTCATTCTGGACGCCCTGTTTGCTGTTGGGACGCTGGAAGCCACACTGGCCATCCGGGCAGGACTTTACGATACCGCGGTAAACGTTAAAATTACGGCGGTGGAATATCTGGGCAGGCTGGAAGACCGGGACAGCGTACCGGAGATGATCGAGCTGCTGAAAAATGATCCGGAACCCATGCTGATTATCGCGGCGCTGGAGTCCCTGCCCTTTCTGGCATCTGAATCCGAGATCGAAAAGACCCTGCAGACAATTCTTCCCGGAGGCGATCTCAGCCTGGCGGATCCGTTGTATCTACCGGAAATCCTGAGACTGACGGCCAGGGCCGCGGACCCGGACGTGATCAGACAGATGATTGGAGATATTACGGATTTAAAATCATATGCACAGGACGTTCTGGTGATGCTGGAAGAGGCCAAAACGCGGTTCTGCGATTTTTTGAATCATGAACCGATACGGAACAAGCTGATTCAACTGGTATCCGATACGGAAGTGAATGAACTGGTGCGGCATGCCGGATGCGAGCTGCTGATGGAAAAAGGCGTTCTGGACCCCGGCCGGTTGATGTCACTGGGCCTGTCACTGCTGGCTGAGGATTCCATGATGTTTGCTGCGGCCCATTTTCTGGCTGCTTCCGGAAGTGATGCCGCCATCGAAACACTTCGGAAAATCCGGGCAGATACTCGAGATGATCAGTTACAGGAGATGGTGGATGAAATGCTCAGCCAGTAAACTGAAGCTGGCATTTATCAGCAATTGCAATCAGCCGACAGCATTTTCACGGTAAAAAGAGGTTAATATGTCCACCCTGTCCATGGATGAATTCGAAGATTTGAGCAGTTTTGTTTACCGCAAAACCGGCATCCGCTTCGAATCCAAGAAAATATATTTCATTTCCAAGCGGGTTCAGAAGCGGATGGATTTCCTGGAGATCGGGACAGTGGCCGAATATATCCGCTACCTTCGCTTCAGTGACCCGGCAGGGGCCGAGTTCCAAAATCTGGTGGATCTGCTGACCATCAATGAAACCTATTTTTTCCGGGACTTTCCGCAACTTCAGGCATTTGGCGATCATTGTCTTGAAGAAGTCGTGAAAAAAAAAGAGGCGTGCGGGGATCAAAAGATTCGAATCTGGTCCGCGCCCTGTTCCACCGGCGAGGAACCCTATACCCTGGGAATTATCCTTCATGCCATGCTGGACAATGTCCGGCACTGGGACATTGAGATTCTGGCCTCAGACATTGACCGCAATGTGCTGAACACCGCCAGGACCGGCCAATATGCCCGGCGGAGCCTTCGGGACGTCCCGCCGGAATATCTGAAAGCCTATTTCACGCATTCCGGCAACGGCACCTATCATATCTCTGAACGGATCAACAAACTGATCCGGTTCGAGCATCTGAATCTGTCCAGCAAGGAAGCGGTAAGGGCCAGGACAGGATTCGATTTTATTTTTTGTCGGAATCTGCTGATCTATTTCGACGATGTGTCCCGGAAGCAACTGGTGGATCATTTTTACATGGCTCTGAATCCCGGGGGCTTTCTTTTCCTGGGCTCCAGCGAGTCGGTCAGCCGGATATCCTCGGCCTATCGCATGAAACGCGCCGGCGCGCATCTGGTTTATTATAAGCAGTAGGTGACGGGTAATGACACATTTGAAACCATATGGAGAGCAGAAATGAAAAAGGTATTGGTGGTGGATGATTCGCCGGTTGTGCGCAGTTTTCATATGAATATCCTGAAGATGTCGGGATATTCAGCGGATGGCGCCGGCGATGGCGTCGAAGCCCTCGAACGTTCCCTGAAAACCGATTATGACATGATCTTGTGCGATATCAACATGCCGAATATGGACGGACTGACATTTATCCATCTGTATCGTGAACAGGATGCCCAGCAGACGCCCATTATCATCCTGACCACCCAGGAAGAAGAAATTCATCGCATGCAGGGGTATGAGGCTGGCGCCAATCTGTATCTGGTCAAACCAGTCAATCCCGGCAACCTGATATTGCACATACAACTGCTAATGGGGGTGAAAAATGGACATTGACATCACCGATACCATAATGATTGCAGATACGCCGGCCGAGTGCACCATTGTCGAGGCGGAGGCAACTGCGGACCGGCTGCGTCAGTTATCCAAAAATCTGACTCAAATCGTTGTCCGGGCTGAAAATATTCAGGAGATTGATACCGCGTATTTTCAGATACTGGTGGCGCTGAAGGCATTCGCGGATCAGCAACACATTCCCTGTACGATGGAACTGTCTTCGGCGGTGAATGACATGGGGCTGCTCTATGGCATCGATCTGGCTGTTAAAAAGTTTTAGTTTTTTTAAGAGGTTGAATATATGTCTAAAACCATACTTATTGTGGATGATGCCCGGTCCATGCGCGGCCTGGTAGCCATGACACTGAAAGGCGCCGGGTACGAAGTCATCGAGGCCTGTGACGGGCAGGACGCCCTGGTTCAGATATCAGGTAAAAAAGTTCACATGGTCATCACGGATTTGAATATGCCGAACATGAATGGCATTGAACTGATCAAGGCGCTGAAAGCCGATCCTGCTTTCAAGTTTCTGCCAATGGTGATGCTGACCACCGAAAGCGAAGAAGCCAAAAAAAAAGAAGGACAACTGGCCGGCGCCAAGGCATGGATCGTCAAACCCTTCAAACCGGATACCGTGTTGAATGTGGTTCGCAAAATAATTGGATGAAAAGAAGATTCTGAAATGACATCAACGATGATTGAACAGTATAAACAGGAATTCTTTCAGGAGGCCAGAGAGCTTCTGGAAAGCGCCGCCGATGGCGTGCTGAAACTGGAGGCGGATCCGGACAATTCCGATCTGATCAACAGCGTATTCCGGGCCATTCACACCATCAAGGGAAGCGCCGGAACATTTGAGCTGGATGCGGTGTCCGGATTTACCCATCACCTGGAAGGGCTGATGAATGCGCTGCGGGACCAGCAGATTCATCTGACGCCGGATATGACCGATGCCATCCTGGCTGGAATTGATCATATCGGCCGGATGATCGCGGCTCATGAAACCGGCGAAGAAATTGCCGGTGATGCCGCACTGGAGACGCATTTCCGCTCATTCTTCGATGAAAGCACGGATGACAAGACTGGGAGCGGGGGCGTCCCGTCCGCCAGTTGCGGGCAAAGCGTCCCCGCTTCCAGCGAGTCTGCGACCCCTGCCGGCCGTCTGGTTTTTTCCGGATCAGATCACGATTTACCGGCCTCTGTGACCGATGCGCTGGAACAGGCGGCAGCCCAAGGGCAGACCGTGTGCCGCATTGATCTGCTTTATACGTCAGAACTACTGGAAAACGGTTACGATCCCTGTATCTTTTTGCGGAATCTCAAAGACGCCGTTATGGTTTATCATGCGGTGACCGATGCGGAATCCGTGCCGGCGCTCAATGATTTCGAACCCCTCTCCCTTTATCTGAAACCCACTGTGTATGTGGCCACCGGGTTGTCTCTTCAGGAGATCAAAAACCTGTGTTTTGACGAGTCTCTTCTGGATATCTGTGAGTTGACAAGGGAATCCGTCACCAGTTCCACTAATTTCTGTGTCACGCCAGAGGCGATTCAGGAGTTTATCGAGGGCGCAACCGAGATGATCGAATCCGCGGAACAGGCCGTCATGATCTATGAAACCAGAGGTTCTCCGGATGCCCTGAAAGAAATTTTCCGCATTGTACACAACATCAAGGGAGATTCCGATTTTGTGGGGTTTTCCGATCTGTCCGCTTTTTGTCATGCCGTTGAATCCATGCTGGAGAAGTTGCGGAAGGGAAGTCTGGCACGATCGTCCGATATTGTGGATAACATTTTGAAATCCATTGATTATATCCGCCAGTGTGTGTGTGCCCTTGCGAACGGTCAGCCACCCCCGACCCTGCCGCTTCTGTATTCCGCGCTGAAACGATACGAAACAGCGAACGCGGATACATGTCCAGATGGCGGTTTCCACCCCACACTGCTGCCGGAATTACCGGAAAATATGCGCGATGTTTATACCGAGCAGATTCGGCAGTACCGGAAAATATTCGTGACGGCCATGAAAACCCTGCCCATGGGGCCAAGCAGCCTGAATGCCATTGGCCGGTCGCTGGATGGGATTATCCGGGCGTCCGGGGTTGTTGGCCATGGCGCGCTGCAGGCATTGGCCCAACAGGCCCGGACAGTTTTACAACAGAACACGAAAACCGGTAATTCCCAAGGTGATGCGGAATTTAAATCCTGCCTGGAAAAACTGATCGCCTATATCGTTGGGCTGGAAGCCGAGCCCAAGCGATTGGGAGAAATTCTGATCGAGGATGGCAAAATCGCGGAAAAAGACCTGGAGGATGCTCTGTCCCGGCAGAAACCCATTGGCCAGATGCTGCTGGACGAAGGCAAGATCACCGAAGCAGATCTGACCGTGGCCCTGGAGAAACAGGAACTGATGGAAATGGGCAGGCAGGCCCGTCCCGAAGAACCCGGTGACGCCACGATACGGACCATGCGGGTGGATGAACGCAAAATCGAGAAGTTTTCCAATACGGTGGGTGAAATGCTGATTGCCCGCAATACCTACGCCTACCTGATCGGTCAACTGGAACAGGGGGGATGCGATATCCGGGGGACCGTCAAAGCCCTGAAAGACAATCTGCATCTGTTCTCCCGGTTGTCCAATGATATCCACCACGGGGTTATCGAGCTGCGCATGATTCCCATCCGGGGGATTTTCCAGAAATTCACACGGGTGGTGCGGGATATCAGCCGGAAGCAGCGGAAAATGATCGAACTGATGACAGACGGAGAAGACATCGAAATTGATAAAAAAGTGGCGGATGTGCTGTCCGATCCTCTGGTACACCTGATTCGCAATGCCTGTGATCACGGGATCGAAACGCCCATCGAACGGAAAAAGGCCAACAAGGCGGAAAAAGGCGCCCTGCTGTTGCGGGCTTCCCGAGAAGGCAGCAATATCATGATCCGGATCATTGATGACGGCCGGGGCGTCAACCGGCAGCGGCTGTTTGAAAAAGCCAGGGACAGCGGGATTCCGGTGACATCGGTGGATGCTCCCGGACTTCTGGACCTGATTTTCATGCCGGGCTTGTCCACCGCGGCTGAAATCACTGATGTTTCGGGCCGGGGCGTGGGCATGGATGTGGTTAAAACCACCGTGGAATCTCTGGGCGGAACGGCCCGTGTCATGTCGGATCCGGGTAAGGGCACGGAAATCACCCTGTCCATTCCAACAGCCATGGGGATTGATACGGTTCTATTTGTGGAAGCCGCCGGCCGGTCTTACGCCATTCCCATCAATTACATTGTGGAAACCGTCAAAATTCCCACAGAGCGGTTCCGCCGCGCCGGGTCCCATGTCATTTTTCATTACCGCGGCGAGGTTCTGACCGCACAGTATCTGGAAGAACTGCTGAATGGCGACTTGCGGGGAAACTGGCGCAATCATTTTTTTGCCGCCCGCAGCCCCGGCGATGTTCCGGTGGTTATTCTCAAAACGACTCGGGGCAAGCATGGCGTTGTCATTGACCGGCTGGATAAAAACATGGAAATCGCCATCAAACCGGCCCCGGATGTCCTGTCCGAACTGGATATCATCTCCGGCGTCAGTATCACGGGCGATGGCCGGGTGCTGCTGGTGCTGAATCCGGAGCGAATGCTTCAGCATTATTGAAATGTGGCCATGCAAATGATCCGCAATTCACGTTTCAACCCTTAATACTTAACCCTTAAAATCTAAAACTTTCAGAGGAATTCTCATGAACAACATCCAATCAAACGCAGCCCGTATTTTACAGAACAATAAGGCCGAGATTCTGGACCAGTGGCATCAGCAGTTGATCCTGAATACAAAGTCCCTGGTAGAGAGCATTGGTCTGAACGTCATGAAACAGCGCACGGAAGAATTCCTCGATACGCTGATAGACGCCCTGACGCAGGATGATGATTTCGAGGGCGACAGTTATGACAACGCCAGGAACCTGATGACCGATATCAGCCGGCAGATGACCCTGAGCAGTCTGACACCCTCTGAGGTAACGCTGTTTGTTTTTTCACTCAGGGATATCATTTTCCCCCTGTTTCAGACAAACATGGATGCCGGACAACTGGCGGCGCATTACTCTCTGGTGAACTCGCTGATTGACAGGCTGGGCGTGTTTACGTTTACGGTTTATCAGGAATCCCGGGAGGAGCTGATGCGGGAGCAGCAGCAGGCCTTCATGGAAGTGTCGGTTCCGGTGGTACGGATATGGGATCGGATCATCATGATTCCCCTGGTGGGCATGCTGGACTCTTCCCGTACCCAGCAGATGATGGAAACCATGCTGACAGCTCTGGAAGACTATCAGTCCAAGGTGGCGATCATGGATATTTCCGGTATTCCGGTGGTGGATACTCTGGTGGCCCGGCATCTGATCACCGCAGCATCCGCTGCCCGTCTGATGGGGGCGGAATGCATCATCACCGGCATTCGCGCCCGGATTTCTCAGACGCTGGTGCAGTTGGGGGTGGATCTGTCCGGATTTATCACCCGCACGACACTGGCCGACGGCCTGCAACTGGCGCTGAAGATGACGGACCAGAAGATCGGTTAGACCGGAAAGGGCGTAAAACATGATCGAAGTGACGATTTTGAAAATTGGCGACACCATCATTGTGCCGATTCAAACCGAGCTGCATGACCTGGCGGCAAACTTCCTTCAGGAAAACATCCTGAAAAAAATCGAAAAAGTCGGGGCGCGGGGACTGATCATAGACGTTGGTGTTGTGACCATCATTGATTCATTCATGGGACGGGTGCTGGTGGATACCGCAAAAATGGCCAGACTGATGGGGACGGAAACGGTTATTGTGGGAATGAAAAAGGAAGTGGTTATGACCCTTCTGCAACTGGGGCTTATGATGCAGACGCTGCATACAGCCCTGAACATCGAAGATGGCATCACCCTCTTAAACCGTCTGACAGGGGGAAACCATGAAAGGTCCATCATCTAAAGATTCGCTGGATATCAGCGTGGCCAATTATGAGGATGTCATTCTGGCGCGTCAGAAAGCCCGCGAACTGATGCAGTCCATGGGATTTTCGCTTCTGGCCCAAACCCGTATGGTGACGGCGGTTTCCGAGCTGGCCCGAAACATGGTGGTTCATGCCGGCCGGGGACAGATGTCCGTCAATTCAGTGGAAAAGCTTAACCAGAAAGGGATTGAGTGCATATTTCAGGATAAAGGGCCCGGCATTCAAAATATTGATCAGGCCCTGCGTCAGGGATTCAGTACATCCAATTCACTGGGTCTTGGCCTTGGCGGGGCAAAAAAATTATGCGCGGAATTCGATATTCAAACGACTGTCGGGAAAGGCACCCGGGTAACCATCAGGGAATGGAAAACACGGTAACAGACGCAACGGAAATCCGGATATGCACAGAGATGGATGTGCTGATGGCGCGGAAACAGGCGGTCAGGCTGGCGGCATCCATGGGGTTTCGGGATATCGCCCAGGCGGAAATTGAAATCGCTGTCAGTGAACTGGGCATCAACATCGTGAAACACGCTCGCTCGCAGGGTATGCTGCGGATCATGCCGGTTCAGGCCGGACAAAGCACGGGGCTTAAGATCATTGCCCGGAACATGCAGCCCACCCGTGATCAGGACCGTGACCATCAAAAATCCAGACTGATGCTGGGCGACGGGGTATCCACGGCCGGTACCCTTGGAATTGGTATTTCCGGTGTCCGGCGGCTGATGGACGAGTTTGATGTGACCATTGATACCCAGGGACGCTTGATCATTGCCACCATTAAATGGCTAATCAAAGCCAATTGGAATCGGGCCAACTGCTCGGTGGTTTCCCGCCCCCTGGCGGGAGAACCGGTGTCGGGTGATGCTTTCTATCTCCGCCATCTGTCGGACGGTTTTGTGTTTGGGGTCATTGACGGGCTGGGACACGGACACGAAGCCCATCATGCGGCCGAAACCGCAGTCCGGACAATTGATGTGAATCATCGCAAGCCACTGGACGTTATTGTCGATAGCTGCCACACTGCGTTGGAAAATACCCGTGGCGCGGCTCTCTCTCTGGGCTGCCTGAATTATCCCACTGGCCGGTTTTTCCATGTCGGCATCGGCAACATCGAAACCCGGATTTATGTGGGAAACCGGATGGAAAAGCTCATAATCTATAACGGTACTGTGGGGGTGGTGCTGCCGCATTTCAGGGTGTCGCTCACGCCTGCTTGTTACGGATCGCTGATCATCATGCATTCGGATGGCATATCCGATAAATTCGAGCTGGATGCCCTGGATAGACGCCGGACGCCGCAGGAGATCACTCACCATATCATGAGCCGGTTCAGCCGGTCCCATGACGATGCCACGGTTCTGGCGGTGAAATAAGGAGGACGTTGTGTTGTTGAAAATTGCCGTCTATTTGCTCTGCTTTCTGGCCGGAGCCGGGTTCATGTGGCTGGTTGACAGACGCCGGAAAACAAAAAGGATTCAAGGTGCTATCGGAAAATCGCATATCGTCGGCGGACAGATCCAATCCTTTACCACCCGGATCGAAACCAATACGGAAACCGCCATTGGAAAATTTGTCAATCTGATTCAGCTCCTGAATGAATCAATTCAATCAACCACGAATGTGGTTGACGGGATCAAGGACAAGATGGCTCTGACAACCAAAAAAGACTGCAACCCCAAAGACCGGCCAAAAGACCCAAACGATCAGAAAGATCAGAAAGACCTGAAAATCATCAAGGAACGGTATCAACTGATGCTAAACGAGGTGATGGAACAGCTTAATCTGACCATCCAGCGAAAATCCGAAGATATCGCCAAGCTGGACCACATCAAGGAAGGGGTTAACCAGATGCGGCCTTTTTCAAATGATATTGCAACCATCGCCTATTCCACCCGGATTCTTTCGCTCAATGCAACCATCGAGGCGGCACGGGCCGGCGCTTATGGCAACTGTTTCGGAGTTGTCGCGGATGAGGTGCGGCGGCTGGCTGAAAAATCCAATGACTCCGCGGTAAAGATCGAGACCGAGCTGAATCACATCATTGATTTTATCGAAACCGCCACTCAGGATTTAAAAACCGCCATGGATGTGGAATCCCGGTTTATCAATTCAACCATCCTGTTGCTTCAGGATGTGGTGCTGTCGGTTGTGGACTCGTTTGTCGGGCT
>DAIEFO010000420.1 GCA_027325475.1 Desulfobacteraceae bacterium
TATGCAACTTTAAGTCGCATATTGAATTGAGGCAGACATTTCATCTGGTCATGCATGGCTGTGATAATGCCGGTGATCTCCGCCGTGAACATGCTGATGAAATCGGGGATCAATCAGATTGACCCGGAGCAGGAGGTCTTTGTCGGAAAGAATTTCATGAGGCGGCCCCGAAGCCGCCAGACGGTGATCTTCGCTGAAAACCAGGACCATATCGGCGATTTCTTCCACAATTTCAAGGTCGTGGGTGGCGGTGAGAATGGTTTTGCCGGCGCCGCCCAAACGAACCAGCATGTCAATCAGCCACCGTTGGGTGCGCTGATCGAGACCGGTGGTCGGTTCATCGAGCATCAGGACATCGGGATTGATGGCCAGCACCGACGCCAGCGCCACCTTTCTTTTCTCGCCCCCGCTCAACTTGAACGGCGGGCGGTCTTTGATATGGTTCAAATCGAACAGATCGAGGATATCGCTGACCCGCTGCCGGATTTGAGCGGCGTCGAGATTCATGTGCAGCGGGCCGAAAGCGATTTCTTCATACACGGTGGATGAAAAAAGCTGGGCGTCTGCGTTCTGAAATACAAATCCCACCCGCTGACGGAAGGTGTGATTGAATCCGTCATTGTTCAGA
>DAIEFO010000421.1 GCA_027325475.1 Desulfobacteraceae bacterium
GGGCAACGGCGTTGGCAAGACCACGACACTGCGAGCCATCTCAGGCCTTATTCGCCCATCGAAAGGTCGAATTCTGTTTTGTGGCGAGGACATCACTAGCGTGCCTGCTCATCAATTGCCGGAGCGTGGCATTGTGCACGTGCCGGAAGGGCGCTGCGTTTTCAGGCATATGAGTGTTCGCGAGAATCTGGAACTGGGCGCCTATCCGCGACGAGTGCGTGCGCGTATGCAGAAGAACATTGCAGCGGTGTTCGACCTGTTCCCGGTTTTGGCAGAACGACAAGAAACAGCGGCTGGGTTGTTGAGCGGGGGGCAGCAGCAGATGCTGGCAATCGCACGCGGACTGATGGCTGAGCCTCAATTGTTGCTGTTGGACGAGCCGTCTTTGGGCCTGGCTCCCGCAATTGTGACCCTCATGTTCGAGACGGTTGAGCGGGTTCGCAACCTTGGTATTACAGTTTTGCTAGTCGAGCAGAACCTATGGGAGACGTTGGAAGTCGCCGATCGCTATTATCTGATGGCGACGGGGAGTGTGATTTCGCAAGGCTCAACGAAAGATCTCACTCACGACACTGCGTTCAAGGAAGCATACCTCGGGGCGTGATTGCGCGGGAAATAAGATGACCG
>DAIEFO010000422.1 GCA_027325475.1 Desulfobacteraceae bacterium
GCCGGCTATCTCGGAATGTTTAATGCCGTAAGGGCAAATATCAGAACCGCGCAGATAGCGCATAAAGGGGTTAAACCCGCATTAAAATTTGCGTTTAAAGGCGGTTCGGTTACCGGTTTAATGGTTCTCGGCCTAGGCGTTTTAGGCATATCCGTATTTATGCTTATAGGCCATTCGGTAGGCGGTTTAGGCGGAGTCATAAATTCATTGATAGGTTTTGCTTTCGGGTGCAGTCTTATATCGGTTTTTGCAAGGCTCGGCGGAGGAATATATACTAAAGCCGCGGACGTCGGAGCGGACTTAGTCGGAAAAGTCGAAGCGGGTATTCCCGAAGACGACCCCAGAAACCCTGCCGTTATAGCCGACCAGGTTGGAGACAACGTCGGGGATTGCGCAGGTATGGCGGCAGACGTATTCGAGACCTTTTCGGTAACGATAATAGCTTCTATACTATTGGCTTATTCCGCTTTTAGAGGCCACGGTTACGGCGAAACCGCATTAATGAAGGCGATACTTTATCCGCTTTTACTGGGCGGCATAGCGGTATTTACTTCGATAGCAGGCGTCTTTTTCGTAAGCGCCCCCACAAAAGAAAAAATTATGCAGGGATTATATAAA
>DAIEFO010000423.1 GCA_027325475.1 Desulfobacteraceae bacterium
GACATGAAAAACAGCAGGCACATCGTGCTGTATGGCCGCAATATGTTTGAGGCGATTTCCGTCAAGGAAGTCAACAACCTGATGGATGCGCTGTCCGCCGGCGCCAAGTTGACCTATATTGATCCCAGGGTATCGGTGACGGCAACCAAAGCGCACAGATACTGGATGATCCGGCCCGGAACGGATCTGGCGCTTAACTACGCGCTGATTCATGTTATTTTATCGGAGCGCCTGTATGACGCCGCGTATGTGGATCGCTGGGTTACAGGACTTGCCGAACTTCAGGAATTTATTCAGCCCTATACCCCGCAATGGGCGGCTGAGGAAACGGGCATTCCTGCTTCTGAAATCATCGAGTTTGCTCGTGAAATCAGCAGCCAGAAGCCATCGGTCGTTTTCCATTTCGGATACCGCGGTGCGCATCATATCAATGAAATCTATATGCGCCGTTCCATTCTGATTCTAAATGTCCTGATGGGAAGCATCGAAGCCAAAGGCGGGATGTTCTTTAAAAAAGGCCCTGGTGCTTTGGGCAGGAAACCGGCCAGAAAACTGACGGAGCAGTCTTTTGAAAAAATAGCGCTTCCGCGGTTCGATAAAGTCGGGACATCCG
>DAIEFO010000424.1 GCA_027325475.1 Desulfobacteraceae bacterium
GACATGAAAAACAGCAGGCACATCGTGCTGTATGGCCGCAATATGTTTGAGGCGATTTCCGTCAAGGAAGTCAACAATTTGATGGATGCGCTTTCTGCCGGTGCCAAGTTGACCTATATTGATCCCAGGGTATCGGTGACGGCGACCAAAGCGCACAGATACTGGATGATCCGGCCCGGAACGGATCTGGCGCTTAACTACGCGCTGATTCATGTTATCTTGTCAGAGCGCCTGTATGACGCCGCGTATGTGGATCGCTGGGTTACAGGACTTGCCGAACTTCAGGAATTTGTTCAGCCCTATACCCCGCAATGGGCGGCTGAGGAAACGGGCATCCCCGCCTCCGAAATCATCGAGTTTGCTCGTGAAATCAGCAGCCAGAAACCATCGGTCGTTTTTCATTTCGGATACCGCGGTGCGCATCATATCAATGAAATCTATATGCGCCGCTCCATTCTGATTCTAAATGTCCTGATGGGAAGCATCGAAGCCAAAGGCGGGATGTTCTTCAAAAAAGGCCCTGGTGCTTTGGGCAAGAAACCGGCCAGAAAACTGACGGAGCAGTCTTTTGAAAAAATAACGCTTCCGCGGTTCGATAAAGTCGGGACACCCG
>DAIEFO010000425.1 GCA_027325475.1 Desulfobacteraceae bacterium
ATTTGATTTTCCATGAATCGTAATGTGTCGTTCTCAAAGTCACGAAGCCGTTCCAGAAGATTTCTGGATTTTGACCTGGCCATTTTCCCCCTGCCCCCTTTTCTTTTCGTTTCATCCGGGGCAGGGCATTCTATCTCAGCTTCATGCAGCAGCTCACGATATCGTTTCCGATATAATTCGGATTGTGTGTTTTCCAGGCAATCTCCGGCTGACAGATCGGCAGACTTGGGACCTCGCACAGTATCAAATATACCCGGAACCTGTTCCTGCAACACTTTCTTCCAATGACCCACCTGGGTCGGATGTACCCCAAACTCCTGGGCAATTTCGTTTACCGTCTTGACTCCTCTGATCGCATCCATCGCAACCTTGGCTTTGAACTGACTGCTGAAATTCTTCCGACTTTTTTCGCTCATGACCTGCTCCTTTTTATAGCAGGTTGCCATCTTATACTATTGTCCGGATTTTGGGGTCCACTATAGGGAAGCTGAAATTCTGGATGCGAGGGGTGAGCAAGGGATTTCCCATACGGAACTTATGAAGAAGCTCAAAAATGTAACTATTCAGCCCCCATCATGAAATGAGGAAGCTTTCCCTCAAACAACAAGCGT
>DAIEFO010000426.1 GCA_027325475.1 Desulfobacteraceae bacterium
GATGTTAATGATGCCGTCTCTTATCAGGCACCGGCAAAGATTGACAGGTCGCTTCAGAAAAGTCTCGAACATACGGCTAGAAGCGTTTTCATGGCTCTGGGCTGCAGGGATGTGGCGCGGGTGGATCTGCGGTTGGATGCAAAGGGCCGCGTCAATTTTATTGAATGCAATCCTCTGCCCGGTCTGACGCCTGGATGGTCGGATCTGTGTATTATCGGCGAGGCTGCCGGCATGGATTACCGGACGCTGATCGGAGAAATTATGGCGCCTGCCATCCGGCGGATGAAAGCCAAAGAAAAATCGCTGTTGCTGGCGTGATGATGAGGTCTCTGAAACTTGCCGATATTTAATGAACAACAGCGGAAAACCCTGAAGAAGTTTTTGGGAATGGCCGCGGCAGTGTGTCTGCTGACGTCAGTGTGTCTGCTGACGTCAGTGATTCTGGGCGCGTGGATCGCGGTGGATGTGGCGCAGTATGTTCACACGCCGTCCGATATGCTTTCAAACAGTGTATTGATTACGGTGCCTTCCCGTCAGCCGTTAAAAGCAACGGCTGAGGCGCTTTTTGAAGTAAAAGCCATCCGGAAGCCCTTGTATTTTTA
>DAIEFO010000427.1 GCA_027325475.1 Desulfobacteraceae bacterium
TTCGCAACCCCATCCTTGTTGGTTTTCATCTCCCATGTCAGGCCGGTGACATTGTCTTTCACCATGCTCCATGACGTAGCCGAATCCGGCAGGGCGTTACCGCTGCTGTCTAATTTGGTGTAAGACATGGGGTTGATGGTGTAGTTGCCATCCTGGCCGTAATAGTCCTGACCGGGTGATGGGCAGGTAATGACATTGCCGGCAGCGTTGTAACACAGGGTCTGGCCAGTATCCGGCACCGGGGCCGCAACGGCGCAAACCGCAAAAAACAGCAGCGCAATACCCATTACAACAATTCCTGATAATTGCATTTTTCTGGTCATCATTTCTCCTTTTGTTGAGCGAATATGAGAAATCTGATGGTGTATCCTATATTGAAAGCTGCCTTATGGATATTCCATGATAAACTGCCCTATCTGCAACCCATTCATATTTCGGATGATGTGAATCGCCTACCAAAAATGATTTTTAAAGTCAATATGGAGTTTCTCTTTACTTTTTCCAGGTGTATAGAAAATCCCTTCAAAAACAACGTGATTGATATACTTGAGTTTTCGAAAAATAGTTCTCTGAAAATCTGTCAGTTTGGCATTTAAATTGCT
>DAIEFO010000428.1 GCA_027325475.1 Desulfobacteraceae bacterium
CAAGCTGCACGTTGGCGCCGGAAGCGTCCGCTTCTGCAGCGCCTGCTTTCAAAACTCCGCTGCAGACGAATGACGGCAGCAGCACAACCACGAGCACCCATTTGATATTTTTGTAAATACGATGCGCCACGTTATCGGCCCTTCAGAATGGTTCTATTTTAACTCAAAGATATCATTTATCCCCGACATGACCCGCCACGATGCTGGCTATCGCCATGTGTTGATCCGCCATTTTCACAACGTTCACCGTACCGACTTCTTCTCTCTTATAATAAGGCTGTGTTAACCTTGGGATGGGGCTTGATGGCAATTTAACGAATTTATAGACGGTGTATTCCTGTTTTTACGAAGCCGTCCGAAATTTGACTTTTTACGAGACAATCAGGGCTGATGCTTTCGTAAAAAGTCTGCAACTCACAGGGCTATTTGCAAAATCTGTTTTGTTTTCACACTTCACCTTGTGCTTATATCATAATCTGTGAAAAAATAAATATGATTAAAACTGTGAATTGACTTTATCGAAAGCCTGTGTTCTGGACGAAGTTAGAACCAAGTTCATGCCAAAATTGACGGCTTTGTAAAAAATCCGGATGCTGC
>DAIEFO010000429.1 GCA_027325475.1 Desulfobacteraceae bacterium
GCAGATCATCCCGAACTTTGCGATTTTACGCTTCCAGCGGTGATCGAACGGGGTGACCTGATGATTACTGTATCCACCTCCGGGAAAAGTCCGGCATATGCCAGGTGGGTGCGCCAGCAGCTTGAGGCCCAGTTTGGCCCTGAACACGCAGAGCTGCTGCAACTGCTGGGAGGCATCCGTAAAAAACTGCGGCAACAGACCGGAGATACCGAAGCACAAAGACGTATTTTTGAACATCTGATGGATCACGGACTGCTGGAATATGTAAAAGACAACGACAGACGGCATATTGACGCGCTTCTGGCATCCGTTCTCGAAAACGAAAATACATAATCCCTCACATCAACCCTACAAGATATAACATGGCGTAATTTAATGGAAAACGCGATCATCGGCATCACTTTTCTGTATCTGTTAAGCTCCTCAGGATATATCGCATATCTTTTTCTGCAGAAGGATGCTCTTCATCGGCTGAGCGGCTACATACTGGCGCTTGCGTTTCTGGGGCATACCGCCGCTATCGGATACAATTTTCTGATGGCCGGACACATGCCTGTCAGCGACCTGCACGAAACGCTCTCGTTAGCCGCATGGG
>DAIEFO010000042.1 GCA_027325475.1 Desulfobacteraceae bacterium
AGAATGCCGCAGCAGCCGAAGAAATGGCATCCACCGCGGAAGAACTGAACGATCAGGCTGAAGATCTCCAGAAATCCGCAGCCTTCTTCAGAACCGAAACCGGAGGCGCTCAAACCCGCAAACTGACCGGACCGCCACGGATGAAAACCCTTCCGGACAGACGGGAACGAATCACAACCAGACAGTTGCCGCACCAAAATCCTGCCATCAGTTCCGGCGCCCGAATTGTCAGCCCCCACGATGTGCAGCCCGGTTATACCCTGGACATGTCAGAAAGCCGTGGCAGAAAAGACAGCCAGGACGCCGATTTTGAAAAATATTGAAAACTGAAACGGTGATCGCTGACCGATACATCGATTACAGGCTACTAAAGGAGATATGTCTATGAGTACAACCGCTATAACGGAAACAACGCAGTACCTGACCTACAAGCTTGCCGATGAAGTGTTTGCCGTGGATGTGGCCAAGGTGCGGGAGATTCTTGATTTTACACCCGCCACCAAAGTGCCGGGAACTCCCGAATTCATGCGGGGCGTCATCAACGTCCGGGGCAATGTGGTGCCTGTTGTGGATATGCGGCTGAAATTCGGCCTTACCAAAACAGAAAAAACCGTGGACACCTGCATTGTGGTCATGGAAATCACCGTGGATGAGGATACGACGGTTCTGGGCGCGCTGGTGGATTCGGTTCAGGAAGTTTTCGAAATCGAAGCCAGTCAGATCGAACCTCCGCCGCGCATGGGCACCCGCTGGCGGACGGAATTCATTAAGGGCATCGGCAAACGCAACAATGAACTGATTATCATCCTGGACATCGATCGGGTATTTTCATCGTCGGAGCTGGGCATCCTTCAGGAAGCAGCCGAGGAATAGCCCCTCAGTGGATAAAGTTATCCGTCACCAATGACGGCTTCGTCAAAGCTATAAAAGGTTTTCAATGAATGCATCCTCTGAAAAAAGGCTCTCCGACAAAGATTTTTTGCGTGTGAGCCAGTTCATTCACCGAGAATACGGCATCCATCTTCCACCTGCGAAGAAAACCCTTCTGGAAGGCCGGCTCCGCAAACGGATGAGGCAATGCGACATAAATACCTTCAGCGCTTACTGCGACTATCTGTTTACGGAAGAAGGCATGAAGGAAGAGGCCGTATTCATGATTGACGCGGTCACCACCAACAAGACGGATTTTTTCAGTGAACCGCATCATTTTGAATATCTGACCCGTCATGCGCTTCCGGAATTAATCGAAAATCAGACCGGGCTTCAGAAAAAAATCATCGCCTGGAGTGCTGCCTGCTCCACCGGCGATGAACCCTATACCCTGGCGATGGTACTCAACGAATTTACAGAAAACCATCCGGGAACCGATTTTTCCATCGTGGCGACCGACATCTCCACCAAGGTGCTCGATATTGCCAGAACCGCCATTTACAGCGAAGAAAAAATCGTTCCGGTTTCATACGCCCTGAGAAAAAAATATCTGCTGAGAAGCAGAGACCCTGACAAAAAACTGGTGCGCATCGCACCTGAAATGCGAGAGCGGGTTTCTTTTTACCGGTTCAACCTGATGGACGCACATCCCCCCATCAGGGAACCGCTGGATATCATTTTCTGCCGCAATGTCATGATTTATTTTGACCCTGAAACCCAGGAGCGCCTGATACGCATGTTTTACGAGCATCTTTCGCCCGGAGGATATCTCTTCATGGGCCACGCCGAAAGCATCAACACCATGAACATCCCCCTGAACTTTGCTGCACCCACCATTTATCGAAAAGAGACGCCATCATGAAAACAAACGGACAGATTCGGGTGTTGATTGTGGACGATTCTTCTCTGGTGCGCCAGACACTCAGCGACATCATCGAAGCCGACCCTCAGCTTGCTGTCATGGGAACAGCCGCCGATCCTTTTATTGCCGCAGAACGGATTAAAAACGAGATTCCGGATGTCATCACCCTCGATGTGGAAATGCCGCGGATGGACGGGATTACGTTCCTGCAAAAAATCATGTCTCAGCGTCCCATTCCTGTGGTAATATGTTCCAGTCTGGCGGAGAAAGGCTCGGATACGGCGCTCAAAGCCCTGGAATACGGCGCGCTCGAAATTATCCAGAAGCCGAAAATCGGCACTAAAAATTTTCTGGAAGAATCCAAAATCCGCATCTGCGACGCCATCAAAGCGGCGGCCATGGCGCGTCCCCGACGTCTGACGCGGACGCAGAAAATTCAGCCCAAACTGAGCGCGGACGCCGTAATCGCCAAAGCTCCGTCCAGCGCCATGATTCAGACAACGGAAAAAGTCGTCGTGGTCGGGGCTTCCACAGGCGGCACCGAGGCGCTGCGGGTTTTCCTCGAAGACATGCCGCGGGATGCCACCGGCATTGTTATTGTGCAGCACATGCCGGAACATTTTACGGCATCCTTTGCCAGACGCCTCGATGAAACATGCCGCATGTCCGTAAAAGAGGCGCAAGACGGCGACACGGTGATCCGGGGCAGAGCACTGATCGCGCCGGGCAACATGCACACGCTGTTAAAACGCAGCGGCGCCCGCTATTATGTCGAAGTCCGGCCGGGGCCGCTGGTATCCCGTCACCGCCCGTCCGTGGATGTCCTGTTTCGCTCTGCAGCCCGCTACGCCGGCAGAAACACCGTGGCCGCCATCATGACAGGAATGGGAGATGACGGCGCCAACGGCATGAAAGAACTCAACGACGCCGGCGCTTACACCATCGCCCAGGATGAAGCCACCTGTGTGGTGTTCGGCATGCCACAGGAAGCCATCAAGCGAGGGGCGGTGCACAAAGTGCTGCCCCTTGAAGAAATTGCAGCGGCGGTACTGAAACAGTGCGCTTGCTGAAATGCGCATTCTGAGATGAAAGGAGTCCGCTATGCGCCACAGTCACAACGCCTCAATGATGCCGTTGACCATTGAGCTTCAAGCGAAGATTGTCAGGCGGTTAAAGCCCATGCAGCCAATGAAGATTATCCTTTTCGGCAGCCATGCCAGAGGTACGGCGGAACCAGAAAGCGATGTGGATATTGTTTTCGTCTCCAAAGAAGAGCGATTTCTGTCCGCTTTCAGTGAACGCATTCAATACAAACAAGATATTCTCAGACGTCTTCGAGATATCCCCATACCTATTGATCTTTTGTATTACACCAGGTCTGAATGGGAGATTTTTCTTAAAATAAACAACGCACTTGCAGCGCAGATAGCATCTGAAGGGATTGAAATTGAAACAGAGCGCTGAAGCATGGAAGGATAAACCAGTATGAGTCACAGTAAAAAGAAAAGAATCTTTTTAAAGACGCTGACCATTCTGTATGTTGAAGATGATGCGGAAGCCAGGAAGCAGCTTGGCCATTTTCTGGAACACCGCGTCAAAACGCTGTTTACCGCAGAAAACGGCGCTGCCGGGCTGAATGTTTTTCAGAAAGAACATCCGGACATTGTCATTACCGATATCCAGATGCCGGTCATGGACGGCCTGACGATGGCCCATGAAATCCGAAAGCAGGACAAGACGACGCCCATCATTGTCACCACGGCATTCGAGCAGACGGACTATCTGATGCGCGCCATCAATATCGGCGTGGATAAATATGTCGCCAAACCAGTCTGTACAGACCGGATGCTGACGGCAGTGCTGGAATGCGCCCGCAGTCTGCGTTCAGAAAGGCAGGTCAAGCTTGGCGCCATGGTGTTTAACGGCAGTCAGGAAGCCATCGTCATCACAGACCCATCCAGTATCATCATTTCCGTCAACCCGGCATTTACACAAATCACCGGTTACACCGAAGAGGAAGCCGTGGGTCACACGCCCAAGCTCATCGCTTCCGGCAAACAGAACCGGGCGTTTTACCACAACATGTGGCGGCAGATTCAAGCCAAAGGACACTGGCAGGGGCTATTATGGAACAAACGCAAAGACGGCACGGTATTTCCAAGCTGGCTCTCTATCTCCACCCTCACCGATGCGCATGGCCGGGTCACGCAGCGTATCGGCATATTTTCGGACACTTCCGAACAACTGCATCTGGAAGAACAGCTCCGGCACGCTCAGAAAATGGATGCCATCGGCCAGTTCGCCGGCGGCGTGGCTCATGATTTCAACAATATTCTCATGGTGATCATCGGCTACTGCGATATCCTGAAACTGAGCATGGAAGACGACAATCCGCTACGCATCGATGTCGATCAGATTTCGATAGCGGCCAACCGGGCAACCACACTGACCGGTGGTCTGCTGGCATTCGGACGCAAACAGATCATGAGCCCCAAAACAACCGATCTCAATCAGCTCGTTTCGGATTCCAGCAAGTTTTTAAGAAGAGTCATCGGCGAAGATATTTTTCTGAAAACCATTTTCAGGGAAAAAAGCATCCATGTCTGCGTCGATAACGGCCAGATTATGCAGGTGATGATGAACCTGGCCGCCAATGCCAGAGACGCCATGGGAAAAGGCGGCCTGCTGAGTATTGAGACATCCGTTATCGACATTGACGAATCTTTCGTTCACACGCATGGCTACGGCGCCCCCGGAAAATACGCATTGCTATCGGTATCGGATACCGGCAGAGGCATGGACGATATCACTCGTCAGAAAATTTTCGAGCCTTTTTTCACCACCAAAAAAACGGGCAAGGGAACCGGCCTGGGCATGTCCATCGTATATGGCATCATCAAGCAGCATAACGGTTATATCAGCGTATATAGCGAACCAGAGAAAGGCTCCACCTTCCGCCTTTACTTTCCGGTTGTAAGTGAAAAGCCTCTCCTGTCCGAAGAAATCGTCGCCCAGCCGATACCCGGAGGCTCCGAAACGATTCTGGTGGTGGAAGACGATCCGGATGTCCGCAAATTCGAGATATCCATCCTCGAACAATTCGGCTACACGATCATTGCCGCAGAAGATGGACAAGATGCGGTAACCCGGTTCACCGCTCACCAGAAAGACATCGCTCTGGTGATAACCGACATCATCATGCCTAAAAAAGGCGGCAGACAGGCTTACGATGAAATCCGGAAACTGCGGCCGGACATAAAAGCACTGTTCACCAGCGGATACCCGGTCGAGATTGTCCGGAGCCGGGGCGAAATAACCCCGGAAACAGAGATTATTGCAAAACCGGTCAGCGCATCGGAGCTGCTGCATAAAATCCGGGAAATACTGGACAGTAAATAAGGATTCTTCAATATCGTGATTGCAAACCCCAAACAGATAAAAGGTTTTTCCCGGCTGTTGATTGTTTTATCTGCTGTCATCAGCCTTGTTATTGTTGTTGCCGGATATTTCATTTACCAGAGGGAAAGTCACATCCTTCGGCAGGAAAAATACAATGACCTGAAAGCCATCGCTGAACTGAAGGTTGATCAGATTGTCAGTTGGCGTAACACCCGGCTGGAAATCGCCCGCATGAACGCATCAGGGGCCATCCGCATCCTCTTCAACCGCTGGCTCCAGACGCCGTACGACCCGGCCGTTATTGCTGATCTGATAAACCGCCTGACCTATTTCCGGAATACGGAAGAGTGTCAGAATATCCTGCTGGTGTCCCCGGATGGGAAGGTGCTGTTTTCCGCCGTTTCTACCGAGCCGGTATTGAACGACAATATCCGGCAACTGGTTCGGCAGACGTTTTCCACCGGCAAGGCGGACTTCAGTTGCTTTTATCGCAGTTCAGTCCACAATCAGGTGAATCTGGATGCTCTCACGCCGGTTCGCGGCTCTGACAATCATCCTGTGGCGGTACTCGTTCTGCGAATCAACCCGGAAACCTGGCTGTATCCGTTCATTCAGTCCTGGCCCATCCCCAGCCAAAGCGCAGAAACCCTTCTTGCCCAGAAGGACGGCAACAGCGCCTTGTTTCTCAACACGCTGCGTCATTTGCCCCAAAGCGAACCGCTGGCACTGCGCGTTCCATTGTCACAAACAAGCGTGCCAGCGGTTCAGGCAGTACTGGGACATGAAGGATATTTCGAAGGCAAGGATTATCGCGGCGTGAATGTCATCGCTGATTTACGATCTATCCCCGGCTCGTCATGGTTTCTGGTAGCCAAGGAAGACACCAGCGAGATGCTGGCGGAACTGACCTATCGCCGCAATGTCATTGCACTGTCGGTGTTTCTGACGATTCTGCTGACCGCTGCCGTCACTGCATCCATGTATTTTTCCCGGACAGGCACGTTGTACCTGAAACTGCTCAAGACCGAACAGGAACAGCGGGAACTCCAGGAAGAAATGGGGGCGACGCTGTACAGCATCGGCGACGGCGTCATTGTTTCGGACGTCTCGGGTCGAGTCCGCCGGATGAATCCGGTCGCCGAAACGCTCACCGGCTGGCGGGAAACCGAAGCGCTGAGCAAACCGCTCGTCGAAGTGTTCCAGATCATCAACGAACACACCCGGCAGAGCGTCAACAATCCGGTAGAGCGGGTGATTCAGGAAAACATTGTGGTGGGCCTGGCCAACCACACGCTGCTGATTTCCCGCGATGGTCTGGAACGCCCCATTGCAGACAGCGCCGCGCCTGTTCGTGACGGCTCCGGCGATATCACCGGCGTGGTGCTGGTGTTTCGCGACCGGACCGAAGAACGCCGCGCTGCAGACAAACTCAGGGCGTCGGCGCAGTTTGCCCGCTCCACCCTCGATGGTCTTTCATACATGATTGCCATTGTGGATGAATCCGGAACGATTCTCTATGTGAATCAGGCATGGCTCGATTTCGGCGCGGCCAATCAGGCGACGCCATCGGCCATCACACCTGGCGCCAATTACCTGGAAACCTGCCGGAAAGCGGAGGGTGATAACGCGGATGGCGCTGCGGAATTCGCGAGTGGCCTTGCCGCAGTGCTTGCCAGGCGTCAGACAAACTATACCATGGAGTATCCCTGTCATTCTCCTGACGAAAAACGCTGGTTTATAGCCAGAATCACGGAATTCCCCCATGAAGACAGGCAGTGGGCCATCATCGCTCATGAAAATATCACCGAACGCAAACAGATTGAAAATACTCAGTTATTCCTGCTTAAAACTTTTTCCAAAAAATCCGGAGAAGATTTTTTTGAGTCTTTGGCCCGATATCTGCATGATACATTGGGGGCGGATTATGTCTGCATCGACAAGCTGGAAGGCGATCTGAAAACCGCCCGGACCGTGGCCATCTATTTTGACGGCCGGTTTATGGACAACGTGACCTATACCTTGAAAGACACGCCGTGCGGCGATGTGGTGGGCAAAACGGTCTGCGTATTTCCGCATAATGTCCGAGGGATGTTTCCTCAGGATGAAGTCCTGCAGGAGATGGTCGCCGAAAGCTATGTCGGCGTTACCCTCTGGAACATTTCAGGGGAAGCGATCGGGCTGATTGCGGTCATCAGCCGGAAACCCTTGCGCAACCCCCGGCTGTCCGAAACGGTTCTGAAACTGGTGGGCATGCGGGCAGCCAGCGAGCTGGAAGGCCGGCAGGCCATAGAGGCAATTCTGACCAAGCAGCAGGAACTTGAGGAGATGAACCGCTCCCTGGAAGATCGCATCCAAAAGGCGGTAGATGAGCTGCGCCAGAAAGATCAGGTGCTGATGCGCCAGAGCCGAATGGCGGCCATGGGCGAGATGATCGGCAATATCGCCCACCAGTGGCGTCAGCCCTTAAATGCACTGGGGCTCGTCATCGCCAACATCAAGGATGCTTATGATTACAACGAACTCGACGCCGAGTATCTGTCACAGGCCGTTACCGACAGCAACCGGCTGGTGCAGAAAATGTCTTCCACCATCAGCGATTTTGCCAATTTTTTCCGGCCGGACAAGAAAATCACCGCCTTTTCGGGCTTCAAACAAATCCGGGATGCGATCGCTTTGGTGGAAGCCAGCTTTAAAAACAACAATATCATCATCCACTGCGACGCCGCGGAAGATATCATGCTGCTGGGCTATCCCAACGAGTTTTCGCAGGTGCTGCTGAATCTTCTGGTCAACGCCAAAGACGCCATCCAGTCTGCGAAGCAACCAGAGGGCCGGGTGAATGTAGCCCTGACAACAGTCGGAGACAAAGGCTGCATCACGGTTCGCGACAACGGCGGCGGCATTCCGGAAAAAATTCGTGATCGCATATTCGACCCGTATTTTTCCACCAAACTGCAGGGCAGCGGCATCGGCCTGTATATGTCCAAAATGATCATCGAAGGCAACATGAACGGCACCATCACAGCCCGCAACATCGGAGACGGCGCGGAATTCACCATTTATGTTCCGCTGTCCGCGGCTGAAAATCTGGTATAAACTTTGCTCTATAAGAATTTGTCCCCGACAATTTGATGAAAGAGGTTTTATGGAAATAACTGCTCAAGTAATAAAGAAAAACGGAAAGAATGAATTTGTGGTTTTACCCTATGAAGAATTTCAAAAAATACAGGAAGAACTTGTTTCATATGAAGACCTCCGGTGTCTTCGAGAAGCTAAAATGGTGGAGAAAGACGCTCCCATTATTGGAATTGCACAGTTAAAAAAATAATTACGAAAGATCATCGAGCAAAAGGGAGATTACGCGATCATACGCCCATGCAGACCGACAAAACAACGGCCATGCCAGAACTGATCAGAAACTGACAGCTTCAATCCGGGAATAACGACCATGTCGCATAACGGCCTGACCATCAACAAACTAATCGGCATTCTGACGGCAACGATCGTCCTGTTCACAGCATCCGCCTGGATGGTGCGGCGGCATTTCATCAATGAACAGCGAGGGGCTCAGTCGGAGCAAATTTTCAGACTGGCCCGCACACTGAACATACAGTTGTTAAATCGCCTCCAGGACGGGGCCGCCGCTATTGCCGGCAATGCGCAGCTTTATCAAAGCGCCGCCGGCAAAGCCGTCTGCGACGATCCCGCAACCCTTTCCATACTCGAAACGATTCGGATCAATTTTGCTGCGGATATTGTTTATGTCATGAATGCCGCAGGCCATGTGGTGGCCTGCACGCCATACGATAACGGCAACACACTGACCGGCAACAATTACGCCTTTCGCCCTTATTTCACCGAAGCCATGAAAGGGAAAAACGTTCTGTATCCGGCCATCGGCGAGACCACTCACCGGCGCGGCCTTTACGCCAGCGCGCCCATCCGTGACCCGTCAGGCAACATCACGGGTGTTTTTGTTATCAAGAGCGGATTGAATCTGGTGGATCGCCTGCTGGCCAGTTTCAAATTTCCCATGGCACTGGTATCGCCCAATGGGGTCGTGTTTGCGACCAATCGCCCCGAATGGCGATTTCACCTGCTGCATGCACCGCTGTCCCCTGCCGAACAGGAACGCCTCAGAAACAGCAGGCAGTTCGACAAGCAGCTTCTGACAGAAGCCCCGGATATCAGCATCGTGTCCAGCACTTATGTAAAAATTGACGGTATCCCCTATTCCGAAGCACGAGCGCCAGTCGGGATTCCGGATATGGACAGCCGGTTGTGGAATATAATCAGCCTGTGGGATTACCGGACTTTTTATCCCGGAATACTTGTCTTCGGCATTGCCGCCGGTATCGCCGTTTTCATCCTTGTGCTCAGCCTCTATCTGGTCAGCCGCAACGCCGCAAAAACTGAACAACGCGAGGCGGATGCGCAAATCCGGCAGGAAAAAGAACTGACCGACGCCATACTCGACAGCATCCCCGGTATGCTGTATCTCTACGACGAAGATGGCCGCCTGCTCCGCTGGAACCGAAGACATGAAGAAATGACCGGATATTCACCGGAAGAATTATCCCGCATGACGCTCCTGGACTGGTATAAGGGAGATAAAAAAAGCCAAAGGGCCGTTATGGAAGGCATCCAAAGAACTCTGGAGAACGGGTTCGGAGATGCGTATGCAGAAATTCAAACAAAAGACGGAACCCGAACACCAATGTATTTTACGGCCAGCCGGTTGACCCTTCGGGGCAAAACCTGTTTTGTCGGCATCGGCATTGACATCACCGACCGCCGGCAGGCGGAAGCCGAGATTCAGGCGAAGCAGCGGGAGCTTGAAGAACTGAACGCCTCCCTGGAAGACCGCATCCAAAAGGCGGTAGATGAACTGCGCCAGAAAGATCAGTTACTGATTCACCAGAGCCGGATGGCGGCCATGGGCGATATGATCGGCAATATCGCGCACCAGTGGCGTCAACCCTTAAATGCGCTGGGGCTGGTTATCGCCAACCTCAAGGATGCGTACGACTACAATGAGCTGAGTGCCGCATACATGGAAAGGGCGACCAGCGACAGCCACCGTCTGATACAGAAAATGTCCTCCACCATCAGCGATTTCGCCAATTTTTTCCGGCCGGACAAGGAAATCACCGCCTTTTCGGGCCTGAAACAAATCCGGGACGCCATTGCGCTGGTGGAAGCCAGCTTTAAAAACAACAACATCACTATCCACTGCGATACCGCAGAAGATGTCGTGCTGCTGGGTTTTCCCAACGAGTTTTCGCAGGTGCTCCTGAACCTTCTGGTCAACGCCAAAGACGCCATTCAGGCTGCGAAAAAGCCAGACGGCCAGGTGAATGTGAAGCTGACAACGGTTGGAGACAAAGGCTGCATCACGGTTTGCGACAACGGCGGCGGCATTCCGGAAGAAATTCGTGGTCGCATATTCGACCCGTACTTTTCCACCAAACAGCAGGGTAGCGGCATCGGGCTGTACATGTCCAAAATGATCATCGAAGACAACATGAACGGCTCAATAACAGCCCGCAATGTCGAAACTGGCGCAGAATTCACCATTTGCATTCCGAAGGACTGCAATCCGGCATAATCTCTGCCGCACATGAAATTTATCATCGAACCGGCGGAACACAACCGAAAGATATATGAAAAAGGAACATATGGCTGAATGATAGATATCAGAATACTGCTGATCGTTCAGGATGGTAAGAACAAACAAAAATATCTGGATGTTTTGACTCAATACGGCGTTGAGGTGTTTGTCACATCGTCGTTTCATGAGTTGAGCGAAGATATCTGCCAGCGCACCTATCACGGCATTTTTCTGGATATACAAACCAAGATGACCGCCATCCGGGAAAACAGAGATTATGTCTATGGCCTTCTGGAAAAATTTCCGGTAGCGCAGCTCAAAATAGATGAAAAAACCGGCG
>DAIEFO010000430.1 GCA_027325475.1 Desulfobacteraceae bacterium
TTCTTCGGCACCAACATATCGGCACCATTCGAAAAAACATCGTCGTTTTTCGGACCACCTCCCTCCCATCACTTACCGATCTTCATAACGATTTGCTCTGTTAATTCTGTCATCGGTATCTTATGAAAAACCTTTAGCAGTTTTTTTGAAGACTTTTTTAATTTGTTTCATCCTCCTCTTTGTTGATTTGTATCGGCGGTTTCCAGGAAAGCTTTAGCCGTTTTTTGAGGCATCTATTCCCCTATGCCATAATATCGACAATGCTGCCGGATGTGCCTGAAAGGCCGGAATTTCCGCTGTCACTGTCACCGGACTCCGCTGTTGAACCGCCTGACGGTGATGCTTCGACGCCCTTGTGATGATGGCCTTTCATATTTTTCTGAATCCGGGACAATATCTGCTGCGAACCGGATTGATATATGCTGTTATTTGAAGAAACTCCTGATATTGACATAATCATGCCCTCCGCTTTCCTGATGGAAACTGTTTTGACGACTTCGTAAAAAGCCCGCATGCTGCGTTGCGCTGCATCCTTCGTCGTTGCGGCGTACCATAAGTACGCCTCACTCCTCAGGATTTGCGCGCCTTG
>DAIEFO010000431.1 GCA_027325475.1 Desulfobacteraceae bacterium
GATGTTAATGATGCCGTCTCTTATCAGGCACCGGCAAAGATTGACAGGTCGCTTCAGAAAAGTCTCGAACATACGGCCAGAAGCGTTTTCATGGCTCTGGGCTGCCGGGATGTGGCGCGGGTGGATCTGCGGCTGGATGCAAAGGGCCGCGTCAATTTTATTGAATGTAATCCTCTGCCCGGCCTGACGCCTGGGTGGTCGGATCTGTGTATTATCGGCGAAGCTGCCGGCATGGATTACCGGACGCTGATCGGAGAAATCATGGCGCCTGCCATCCGGCGGATGAAAGCCAAAGAAAAATCGCTGTTGCTGGCGTGATTACGAGGTTTTTGCAACTTGCCGATATTTAATGAACCGCAGCAGAAAATTTTGAAAAAGTTTTTGGGAACGGCCGCAGCAGTGTGCCTGCTGATGGCAGTGATTCTGGGCGCGTGGATCGCGGTGGATGTGGCGCAGTATGTTCACACGCCGTCCGATATACTTTCAAAGAGTATATTAATCACAGTACCTTCCCGTCAGCCGTTAAAATCAACGGCTGAGGCGCTTTTTGAAGTAAAAGCCATCCGGAGGCCCTGGTATTTTTA
>DAIEFO010000432.1 GCA_027325475.1 Desulfobacteraceae bacterium
AAATCAAAGCCGATATCGTTTGGATTGTTGCAGTATGGCATGGCGCACAGATTCCAAAAGAACCAGCATCTTAACGCCAACTGCGCCTGTCATTATCACTGGCAAGGGAGGAAACGCAGTTCTGATTTCAGAAGAAGACTGGAGATCAATTCAAGAGACCATGTTTTTTTAACCCGTATAAAAAATTTGCAGGTGATTTATCCGGCGCTTATTCAAGAAAATTAAATATTCAATATAGAGTTGTTTACCCAATTTGACGGCTTCGTAAAAAGCCCGCATGCCGCGTTGCACCACGCGATTTTTTTACAAAGTTGTCAGGATGGTTTCAATTCTGACAATCATATGATAATTAGATGCCAACAGGGTAAAGCTTATGCATGAAATGGGTATTGCAATGCAGGTGGTTGAAATCGCTTCGGCTTCCATTCCGGAGCATCTGAAGCACGTTCGGGTGGAAAGTGTGCGCGTGAAGATCGGCAAACTGTCTTCCGTGGTGCCAGAGAGCCTCCGGTTCTGTTTCGATGTCGTTTCGAAGGATTCCGCCATCGCCGGCGCTCAACTGATTATCGAAGAAATTCCCGTG
>DAIEFO010000433.1 GCA_027325475.1 Desulfobacteraceae bacterium
TAAATCAAATTATCAATGGGCGCAAGGGCATCACCCCCGGTACAGCCTTACGTCTGGCGAAGTTCTTCAATATGTCCGCCGATTTTTGGATGAACTTGCAACTGCGATGGGACTTGTATCTGGCTCAGCGAAATGAAGGTAATGTTTTAGAGACGATTCAGCCATACTCCTCAGAGGCAACGCGCTGCCCCGCCTCTAGATTTTGTCTCTGAGGAGAAACCAAGTATCCGCCGACAGAACTGGGGTTTTACCTGTGATAAATTAATCCGGTACACCACAGCGGCGCAGACGGTCAGATACTTGGAATTCGAACGGGCGGCAATGCTCAGGGATCGCATCAAAAAACTTCAGCAGGACGCCGTTTTTGTCGCCTGAAAACCGTTTTTATACTAGTATTGAAATTAAATAACTCTTGTACTATCATCAACATGATTCAATCTTTCAAAACTGCAGGCGTAAAAGATATTTTCAATGGTGAAAACACCAAAGCAGCAAGAAATAGCTGCCCTGGCAACATTTGGAAGATCGCCTTCCGAAAACTCGATCAACTTGATTCTGTCTCTGCACTTGCCGAATTGAGAA
>DAIEFO010000434.1 GCA_027325475.1 Desulfobacteraceae bacterium
TACCCCCGACCACATGTGCTGAATCATATCATTATGCAAATAAATTCGGGCGCGCTCCGATATCTCATTCAATATTCCCCGAATACCCCGATACACGTTTTCCCGCGCAGACTGACCAATTTCCACATTGGCGTACAGACATTCATAGCGGCCTTCCCGGTTCAGATGCTCCATCAGCGCCAGAAGGCAGGTGGTCTTTCCGGTCTGGCGGGGGGCGTGCAGCACAAAGTACTTCTTCTGGTCTATCAGGGAAAGCAGAGATTCCATGTCCCAGCGCTCCAGCGGTGGAAGACAGTAATGGTCTTCGGGAACCACCGGCCCTGCGGTATTGAAAAAACGTTTCATAAGACTCCTGTAGGGTTACATGCCCCAGACGGTAATTGGCTGTTCATTGTCTGTGAGGGGGTGAACACCATGCTCAGAGTGGACGACGTGGACACCAGGGGCGACAGGAACTCGATACGATCTTTCCGTCACGAACAGCTTTTCCGCCCATGACTTGTTCGGACTGCGGTCAAAAATCACCAGATGGCCTTCGACTGCACGGCTTCTGTCCATGTATTCAAAGGTTTGTTTCAAACC
>DAIEFO010000435.1 GCA_027325475.1 Desulfobacteraceae bacterium
AGATATGCGATATGCAATCATCCATAATACATTTGATGCGTTCAGAAAATCATTCTATGACCAACGAACCACAATCAGCGAGGAGAGGCCATGAAAGAAAAAGTTCAGGATATCATCAACAAGATCAGACCCATGCTTCAGGCAGACGGTGGAGATGTCGAACTGGTGGATTGTGTGGATGGCATTGTCAAGGTACGACTGAAAGGCGCCTGTGCAGGGTGCCCCATGTCTCAGATGACGCTCAGGAACGGAATCGAGCGGGTGCTGAAAAAAGAAATTCCGGAAGTTAAAGCAGTGGTCCCTGCAGACGCTTGATAACCGGTGAATATTCAAAAATGACGGCTTCGTAAAAAGTCCGCATGCTGCATTGCGCAGAGGTTGAACTTTCTGTGAAGCCGTCAAACACGTTGAGAAAGGAGTATCGTGTGTCTGTAGCCAAACATATCGAAACCATTATGTCCAAATCTTCCTGGATCCGGAAGATGTTCGAAGAAGGCGCCAGATTGAAAGCCATTCATGGTGCTGAAAATGTATATGATTTCAGCCTGGGGAATCCCAACCTGGAGCCTCCGGAGCGCTTTA
>DAIEFO010000436.1 GCA_027325475.1 Desulfobacteraceae bacterium
GGCAAACGGAGATAGCAGCGTCTTTCGGTAATGTGCCTGGGATGTCGCCAAGCAGGCCGGCAATTGAATGACGCTTTGTGACAGGTTTTCCCCCCGGAGAAAAAACAATAAACTGCTGTGTCAGGTCGGCGGCCTGCCGGGTGGCCGTTTCTATGGCGGATAGCAGCGGAGACAGTCTGTCGTTGCCGGTGATGTGCAGTTTCGCCACGGAGACATTGCCCATGACAGCCATCAGGATATTGTTGAAATCATGGGCGATGCCGCCGGCAAGAATGCCAATGGCTTCGAGCTTTTCGATTTTTTTGCGGTTTGCCTCGATTTGTTTCCGGAGTGTGACATCCCGCGCCGTGATCATGACGCCGCTGGTGTGATGGTCGTCAATGACCGCGGAAGATACCTCGACCGGAATTGTCGCGCCGGCTTTTGTTAGAAACCGGGCTTCGTAGAGGACAGGCGGCGTTTTTTGCGTGTCAGGCGCCGGTGGATGAACGATGGCTGCGTAGTCATCGGATATCAGAATGTCGGAAACGGCTTTCGCCGAAATCTCATGCCCGGAATATCCACCTGCATTGAGACCTTCCG
>DAIEFO010000437.1 GCA_027325475.1 Desulfobacteraceae bacterium
TCCGGCGGATCAATGATAACCTTGAAACTCTCGTCAAGGAAAGAACCCTTAAGGTGGAAATTCAGAATCATGCACTGGCGCTGTCTCATGCCATTCTTGAGGATTTGCCCATCCCCATCATCGGTGTCAGCACAGAATTGATGATTGTGCTGATAAATAAGGCCGTGCATGCACTGGCTGCGGGAATTCAGATCGGCAGGTCTGTGTCGGATTATATTTCCGGAGACAACGAAAAGAAAATTGTCGAGGTGATGACATCCGGCATACCGCAGAACATCTCCAGAGCGTCTATAGGATCCTGCCTGCGGGATATCTATGTAACGCCCCTTTCCAGAGAGTTTTCCGGAAAAGGGGTGATTCTGACTGTTAAAGAACTGGAATCTGAATGATGGGAACTTTTCCAGACAACGTAACACTCACCGAGGTTGGCCCCCGTGATGGATTCCAGTTCGAGGAAAAAATCGTTCCGACCTCATTGAAGCGAGAGATCGTTCTGCGTCTGGTGGAGGCCGGATTCCGGAATATTCAAATAACGGCGTTTGTACATCCGCGCAAAGTACCGCAGATGGCGGACGCC
>DAIEFO010000438.1 GCA_027325475.1 Desulfobacteraceae bacterium
GCACAAGGGCTTCATTGCCGGGGCTACTGGCGGGTTGGGTGACGAGTACGGGCAGCACCGCTTCTCGCTGCGCTTCACGATCAAGAGCGTCTTGCGCCCGCAGCCGGCTGAAGATGCCCCAGGCGGCCAGCAGAATCAGCACCGCAGCGAGAATGAGTCCGGTTCGGGCAAAAGACCGTGAATGCGACGGCGCGGGAGAGGGAGAGGTCGACATAGGCAGGCTCTAGTCTTGAGGGGGCGATGAAGGATTCCGGCCGTGTATCATGCTGAACACGACCGGGACGAAGAAGAGCGTGGCCACTGTGGCAAACAGCAGCCCACCAATGACAGCCCGGCCCAGGGGAGCGTTTTGTTCTCCCCCTTCGCCCAGGCCAAGTGCCATCGGGATCATCCCGATGATCATGGCCATGGCCGTCATCAGCACGGGCCGGAAGCGGGTGAAACCAGCTTCCAGGGCGGCTTGCGCTGCTGCGATCCCGGCGTTCATGCGCTCACGCGCAAAGCTCACCACCAGAATGCTGTTTGCGGTAGCGACGCCGATGCTCATGATGGCTCCGGTCAGGGCCGGCACGCT
>DAIEFO010000439.1 GCA_027325475.1 Desulfobacteraceae bacterium
CAAATCCGCAGACAGCCAGGCATCCTCACGATCCACATGGGAAAAATCTTTCAGATCCTGTACGATTTTCTTGACCCGGGTAATGCCTTCCCGGGATTCGGCAATCAGGTCATGCAGGTCCTCGCGCAGATAAACCAGATCGACTTCCTGCCTGAGTTCGGCGATGCGCTGCTGGCGCAAGCCGGGATCGTCGGCATCGTCTGACGCACAGACATCCAGCAGACGCACCAGATCACCAACGTATTTTTCCAGCGTATTCAGATTGGAATACACATAACCGATCGGGTTGTTGATCTCGTGCGCCACGCCGGCCGCCAGTTGGCCCACAGACGCCATTTTTTCGGATTGCAGCAATTTGGCCTGGGCGGATTCAAGTTCGGCAATCAAGGCCGCCTGTTTGGTCTGGGCATCGCGCAAATTCTGGTTGGTAATGGTCAGCGCACTGACAAATTCAAGCCGCTCCAGCACATGCAGGATCACCGGAACCACATGTTCCAGCATGGATTCCTCGTCACGGTTAAATGACGGCGCATCCGCATCGCGCATCAACAGGACAACCCCATACGAATGAT
>DAIEFO010000043.1 GCA_027325475.1 Desulfobacteraceae bacterium
GTGTGAATAAGATACATCTCGTGGTGTGAGAAGCTGTCGTACTCGTGTGTATATAACTTTCAAGGTTAAGGTTTTGGGTGTGTTATCGATTCCGGATGTACGAAAAAAGTACTATCTCTTCTGACTCCCTCAAAACCATTCTCTTGAGAGCAGTAACACAATGGCCGAATCTGATTCAGCAAAGGGGGAAGACATGCAAAGAAATATCTACTGGGCAGACCGATACATCGAAAGAAGAAAAAGCGGCGAAGAAGCTATCCGGATGATTAAACCGGGACAGCGCGTATTTATTGGCTCATCCTGTGGCGAGCCTCAGTATCTGGTGCGCATTCTGGCTGAGGTGTCGAGCTATTTCACCGATATTGAAGTTGTCCGTCTCATGTCTCAGGAGAGCACGCCGTTAACCCTGATCGCCAATAAAACGCAGGATCAGATATTAAATATCCGTTCCTTCTATCCGGGTTCCGCCAAAGCCAAAAGCCTGGCTTCGACCATGCGTTTTATCACACCAATAAATATTTCTGCAGTGCCCCGTCTCTTTAAAAGCCGAAAACTGCCCATTCATGTAGCGCTGATCCAGGTATGTCCTCCGGATGATTTTGGATGGATGAGCCTGGGGGTTTCGGTGGACGTCACGATGGCTGCCGCGCAGTCCGCGGATATGGTCATCGTTCAGGTGAATCCCCGCATGCCCAGAGTCCTGGGCAGAAGCTTCATTCATGTCAATGATGTCGATGTGTTCGTGGAATATGAAGAACCGCTGCTGACCGTTGCCCCGTCACCGGAGCTGGAAGCAGCCAACACCATCGGTAAAATGCTGGCAAGGCTGATAGATGATGGCTCCACCATTCAGATCAGCCCCGGTACCACCCCTCAGGCGACGCTGCTGGCGCTCCGGGATAAAAATGACATCGGTGTTCACACCCAATATCTGACCGACGATATCATGCAACTCTATGCCATGGGGATTATCACCAACCGCTGCAAGGGCTTCAACGAAGGAAAAATTGTCGCCAGTTCCGCCATCGGCGGGCACGACCTGTATGAGTTTATCAACGACAATCCGGCCATCGAATTTCATCCCTCAGAGTATGTGAACGATCCGGGGATTATCGCCAGGCATCATAAACTGGTATGTTTGAATGTGGCGACCGCTATTGATCTGACCGGTCAGGTAGCGGCGGATTCACTGGCTTATAACCAGTTTTCCGGGGTTACCGGCATGATGGATTTTATTCATGGCGCGGCTCAGGCCGAAGGCGGAAAATCCATTCTGATGGTGCCGTCCACGGATTCCCGCGGGGAAAAAAGCCGGATTGTCCCTCTGTTAAAGGACATGGCCGTTGTGGTTCCTCGTGCGGAAGTACATTACGTGGCGACAGAATATGGGGTTTTCAATCTCTTCGGAAAAAGTTTCCAGGAACGGGCTCTGGGAATGATCAGCATTGCCCATCCGAATTTCCGCGATGAGCTCTTTTTTGAGGCCAAAAAAATGGGACTGTTCAGTGCGGAACGTACCTTGACGGAATTCATTCATGGGGTTTATCCGGTCGGTCTGGAAGAAACGCGCACCATCGACGGCGAGCAGGTCACTATCCGCCCGGCCAAACCGGTGGATGAACGGCGGATTCAGGAACATTTTTACAACCTGGATAAAAGTGATGTGGTATCCCGGTTCTTTCACGAAAAAACCAGTTTTGTCCGAAATGAAGTTCAGGGGATATCCCAGATAGACTATGTCAGAAATCTGAGCATGCTGGCTGTGGTGGGCGAGTTCGGATTTGGCAAGGTGGTCGGCGTCGGAGAATACCTGATCGATGAATCCAAAAACATGGCGGAAGTGGCTTTTTCTGTCAGCAAGCCGTGGCAGGGAAAAGGGCTTGCCCGGATTTTGATTCTTAAACTGGCCGAGGCTGCCAGAGAAAATAATATCGACGGCTTGATCGCCTATACATCCCATGATAACGCCGCTATGATCAGCCTGTTCAAGGTGTTGCCATATAAAGTAAAAACAGCTTTTGATGAAGATATCCTGATTCTGAGCTGCAAGTTTTCGGAACTCAAGGAGGCCTCATAATGGATATGGGTATGCACACTGTTTTATTTTTACCTCACAATCGGAAAATTCAGGTAAAAGACGGCGGGAGCCTGTTGCGCGCCGCGATGGAAGCCGGTGTTCATGTCAATGCTTCCTGCGGCGGAGAAGGCGTTTGTGGTAAATGCCGGGTCATCATTGAATCGGGGGTGGTGGAAGGTGGCATTACTGAAAAATTGACAGCCAAGGATGTGTCTGACGGGTACAGGCAAGCCTGCCTCTCCATGGTCAAAAGCGATCTGACAGTCCGGATTCCCGTGGAATCAGTCATTGACGCCAGCATTCTGAACATGCAGTCAACGCCGCGCTGCACCGCCCGAATCCAGCAGATGAATCTGGAAGAACTTAAGGAAGCCGGTTTGTTCGTTCCTCCGGTCGAGAAGAAATATCTGGAGCTTCCGGTGCCCACCCAGCAGGATAATCTTCCGGATGTATCGCGTCTTGTCGGTTTTTTGAAACTGGAGCATGGTGAACATCGGCTGGTGATGGATTTCCCGGTCATTCAGAAAATTTCGGATATCCTCAGAAGGTCAGACTTCAAAATAACGGCGACGCTGGTCAGGCCCGTACATCCGGGCCGAAAAACCCATATTGTCAATGTGCAGCCCGGCGACACGACAAGCCGCAATTACGCGATTGCCGTGGATATCGGCACTACGACCATCTATGGCCAGTTGATAGACCTGGTCTCCGGAGAAGTGCTGGCGCAATTCGGGGATTTCAACGCCCAGATCAGTTATGGCGAGGATGTCATCAGCCGGATCATGTACGCCGAAAAACCGGGAGGACTCGAAAAGCTTCATGAAGTCGTGATCGGTGTTGTGAACAAGCTGATTGAAAAAATGATCATTAAATCGGGGGTGGATATCGAAGATATCTCCACCATCACGATGGCAGGCAACACCACCATGACTCAATTGCTGCTGAAGGTTAATCCCCGCAGTATCCGCAGGGCGCCGTATGTACCGACGTCGTCCCTGTACCCCCCGCTTCAGGCCGTTACCCTGGGAATTGCCCTGAAGGAGCATGTCACCGCCCTGGTATATCCTCAGGTTTCAAGCTATGTGGGCGGTGATATTGTCGCAGGCGTGATGGGCTCCGGCCTGTACCGCACTGAAGAGCTGACCCTGTTCATGGACATCGGCACCAATGCGGAAATCGTCATCGGCAACAAAGACTGGATGGCCTGCGCAGCCTGCTCCGCAGGGCCGGCGTTCGAGGGCGGCGGCATCACCTTCGGAATGCGCGCCACCAAAGGGGCTATTGAAGATTTTTCCATGGATCCGTTCACGTTTGAACCCATGAATATCACGATCGGCAATGTACGCCCCAAAGGTATCTGCGGCTCCGGTCTGATCATCATGGTGGCCACCATGTTCGAGCTGGGTGTTATCGATAACCGCGGCAAATTTAACCGCAATCTCAAAACGCCTCGCATCCGTGAAACCGGGGGGATCTGGGAATATGTTCTCGTTTGGGCGAACGAAACGCAGATCGACCGGGATGTGGTGCTGACAGAACCGGATATCGACAATCTCATCCGGGCCAAAGGCGCTATATACAGCGGCTGTATGACCCTTCTGGAAGAAGTGGGACTGGGTGTCCAGAATCTGGAGCGCATTATTCTGGCCGGAGGGTTTGGCAGCTATGTGGATCTGGAAAAGGCCATGACCATTGGTTTGTTGCCGGAAATGGACACTTCCAGGGTAACATTCATCGGCAACGGCTCTCTGCTGGGCGCCAGAATGAGTTCACTGACCAACCGTATCCGTCAGGATGTGGTGGACGTCGTCAAGAAGATAACCAATTTTGAACTTTCAGAAACCCATTCTTATATGGACAATTATGTGGCGGCGCTGTTTCTGCCACATACGGACATGAACAAATTCCCCCGGATCAAAGCCAGGCTGGATGCCAGAAGACAGTCTCATCCACCGGAAAACGTGACCGTCGTATGACGGCAGGTATTGGATATCTCATCTATAACATGTGAGGAGGAACTATGTCAGGAATCAACAAGGCCATCATCGTCGGACGGTTGGGTAAAGACCCGGAAGTCCGCTACATGCCGGATGGTACGGCTATCGCCAATTTTTCGGTGGCGACATCCGAGGAATGGAAAGACAAAAACACCGGTGAGAAAAAGGAGCGCACCGAATGGCACCGTATTGTCGCCTACCGGAAACTGGGTGAAATCTGCGGCGAATATCTGTCCAAAGGAAAGCAGGTGTATATCGAAGGCAGGATTCAGACGCGGGCCTGGGATGACAAAGACGGCAATAAACGCTATACCACCGAAATTGTGGCCTCTGACATGCATATGCTGAGCCCTAAAGATGAAGGAGGAGGCAGAAAAAGCGCCCCTGCGCCTGAGTTTGATGCAGGATTCCGGGGCCCCGGCAACATGGGCGGAAGGCCGGATGGCGGCCCGGCCGGAGACGACGACATCCCATTTTGACGACTTCGTAAAAAGTCCGCATGCTGCGTTGCGCTGCATCCTTCGTCATTGCAGCGTACGACGAGTACGCTTCATTCCTCAGGATTTGCACGCCTTGCCTGCGAACATTTTACGAAGCCGTCCGAAAATCGACTTTTTACGGGGGCATTCATTTTGACTCCTGTGACAGAGGCATCGGACGTTTGTATTTCGACAGCAAAACTGGACGCACTGTACCGCCGGTACCATCGCCGCGAACGGGTGCATCCGGATCCGCTGGTGTTTTTATACCGCTACCCGGATATTTGGGACAGGGAAATTGTCGGCCTTATCGCATCTTCTCTGGCTTATGGACGGGTAGCGCAGATTTTTAAAAGCCTCTCTGTCGTGCTTGAAAAACTGGGGCCATCTCCGCGTGATTGTCTTGACCGTTCCCGCCGGGAATCGTTGAATGCCATGTTCGGCGGGTTCACCCACCGTTTTGCAACCGGCAGCCATTTCGTGAATCTGCTGCTGGCCATCCGGCAGGTTTTCGAACGTTACGGATCGCTTCAAGCCTGTTTTCTTGCGGGGCTGAATCCTGATGCGGATACCGTCCTACCGGCGCTGAGCCATTTTGTGACCGAATTAACATCCGATGCCTCCCTGGACATGGGGCATCTCATACCGCTTCCGGAGCGGGGCAGTGCCTGCAAGCGCCTGAATCTGTTTCTGCGCTGGATGGTCCGAAAAGATGTTATCGATCCGGGCGGCTGGGACAATGTCCCGGCATCGAAGCTGATTTTTCCTCTGGATGTGCATATTCACCGCATGGGGATTTCTTTGGGCCTTACCCGTCGCAAACAGGCGGATATGCGGACAGCGCTTGAAATCACGGCGGTTTTCCGGAAGATACTTCCTGAAGATCCATTGCGATACGATTTCACCCTGTGCCGCATGGGGATGGAGGGCGAACCTTTATATTTATCACAGACTGAATGAGGTGTTGTTGAATGCCGATTTATGAATTTTATTGTCAAAATTGTAATACCCTGTTTAATTTTTTTTCAAAAACCATCAATACATCCAAAATCCCTGTCTGTCCTAAATGCGGCGACAGGCCCCTGTCCCGGCAAATGTCGGCGTTTGCGGTGACAGGAAAGGCTAAAGAAGACAGTGAAATGGATGCTCTCCCTTTTGATGAAAGCAAGATGGAGCAGGCCATGCAGATGCTGGCCGGTGAAGCCGAGAATATCCGGGAGGATGATCCCCGTCAGGCGGCCGATCTGATGCGAAAGCTGACGAATATGACAGGGCTGGAACTGGGGCCTGGAATGCAGGAAGCGCTCCGGCGGATGGAAGGCGGGGAAGACCCTGAACAGATCGAGGCGGAAATGGGAGATGTCATGACAGAGGAAGAACCTTTTCTGTTGCCGGGTAAAAAAGGGAAGTCCGGCATGGAAAAACGAAAAGCGCCTGTCAGAGACGAAACGCTCTACGATCTGTAATGACGCTGAAATACTGTTTTTAATTATCTATAGCGGGTTAGAACCAATTAAAATGAAAACAGAATCTTTGAAATGTACTGTCTGTGGCGAAAAGCTCGAGCTCCAGCAGACCTGACGGGCCGCCGTACTTTGCTGCAGGGTCTGCGGCAAGAAATATTCACTGGAAGCGTATTTTCAGGACATGGATGACGAATTTGAAAGGGTGCTGGGAAACGTTCGCTGTGACCGCATATGACATCTGAAAAAAATTTCAGAATGACGCTGGAATATGACGGTACGAGATATGCCGGATGGCAGCGTCAGAAGTGTGAACCTACCATCCAGGCGGAAATCGAACACGTGCTGTCATTGGTTACCCGGCAATCCGTGACTGTGGCCGGTTCCGGCAGAACCGATGCGGGTGTTCATGCGCTCGGGCAGGTGGCCAGTTTCCGCTGTCGGACGCGGTTGTCTCCGGAAAGCCTTCAACGGGCCATGAACAGTCTGCTTCCCGAAGATATCGTGGTTCGGGATTGCCGTGAGGCAGATAACGATTTTCACGCCCGGTTTGCCGCAGTATCCAAAACCTATCATTATTTCCTGCGGAATCACCTGGTTCCATCCGCAATCGAACGCAGCCACTGCTGGCATATTCAAAAGCCCCTGGATGTGGGGGCCATGCGGCAAGCCATCGGCTGTCTGGTAGGCACTTTCGATTTCAGCGCGTTTGAAGGTGCGGGAAGCCCCCGCGTTCATAGCATACGGACATTGTATCGGACGCAGATTGACGATCGCGGAGACGGCTGCTGGGTGATTGCGGTTGAGGGCGACGGCTTTCTCCGGCATATGGTGCGCAACATTGTCGGAACGCTGGTGCGTATCGGCATGGGAAAGATGCCGCCGGATCAGATGCTGCGGATACTGGCTTCCGCCGATCGCCGACAGGCCGGTGTCACTGCGCCGGCCCGCGGGCTGTTTCTGATGAAAGTCCGATACAGTGATTTTATTCAGGACATCGAACATCCATGATATAAATGACGGAATGGACCATGCCGATGTCAAAACCGCCGAGACTTACACGCATATCATGGGAAAAGGCATCTCGGCGGTTTAAAGCCCGTTGACCATCCGTCCTTCGTTCAGGTCGTCTGTTTTTCGAGATCATGGACGCCTTGAAGCACCGTATCGAACAGCAGGGAAATATCTGATTCTTCCAAGCACGAGAACGCCACCCGAAGATTTCTGTCGCCGATAGAGATCAGCCCAACCCCGTAATGCTGCAAAAGGTGAACCCGAAGCGCCTCGGCGTTGACCGTTTTGAGGCGGATGCACATAAAATATCCGGAGTTGAAAGGGTACGCCTGCCAGGCACTCTGATACCGGGAATCTTGAAGGACGGATTTTACCCGATTGGCCCTGTGCTTTAAAATCTCGAATTTCTCTTTCTTTTCCAATATGTTCTTCTCATCCTGCATGGATTTCAGCACCAGGGTTTCGCTCAGATGAGAGGCGTTGGAAATGGAACCGCGAACGGCGCCAGCGGTCTTTTTTTCAAGCGCTTCATACAGCGCCCCGCTGTCACCATCGGTTGAAACGCCGTAAGTGACGAACCCGACCCGCAGCCCCCAGACAAAACTTTCCTTGGTGGCGCCATCCAGCTTGATGGCCACTAGGCGCGGATGTCTCCCGCAGAACCGGGCAAAGAGAGATTCCTTCAGGGTTTCTTCTTCGTAAAACAGCCCGAAATAGGCGTCGTCTGTGACCGCCAGTACGTTGACGCCGCGCTTTGCAACGCGGGTCAGAATCTCGACAATCCGATCTCCTTCAGATGCGGTGACAGTATAACCTGTCGGGTTATTGGGGAAATTCAAGAATACAATGATTTTTTTGCTGTGCTCGGCCTCGGCGTTGACGGCTTCCTCAAACGCTTTCAGGTTGAATCCTCCGGCCTCTGAAAACATCGCATAGTTTTTAATAACTGCACCTTTCCGGACATCCAGGATCAGGTTGTAATTGCCCCACATCATATCCGGAAAAAGAATGACATCACCTGGATCCACCCACACGTCCGCGAACACGCTGATGGCGTGAGTAATGCCGTTGGCCACCACCGGAAGGCTGATGGCGCAGCCCTTCAGGGATGGGTTTTTTTGAAACAGCGCTTCCTGCCACAGCTTTCGCAGCGCTGGAATCCCGAAGGAAGGCGCATAAGTAAGGGATGCCTCGGGCAAGATGCCGCTGATATTGTTCATGACCGAAGGGAAATGCATGGTTCTGCCTTTTTCGGTGGCAATACCGATCGTTGCGTTCAGTTTGTAGGCTTTTTCTTTGGCCTCGGCGCTTTGGCTTAAAATCCCTTTGGGGAAATATAAATTTTTACCTATCCGGGACAGCATTTCCAGAACATATGGGTTAGCCTTCTCAATGTCCTGATTCAATTGCTCTGCAAGTGTGTTCATAGTGTATTTTTCTCCGTACGAATGATATGATTTCCGGCGACAGCGCCGGCAGCATCCATTGGTTTATACTGGAGATAAAAATATAACGTATTCCTGTCTCTGAATCAATAAAATGAATGCGGCTTTGTTATGAAACGCTTGACAAACTGTTTTCATTCACGATACGAAAAGAAATCATCAATGGAGAAGCCCTTGCCGCTTTTGAGGCGCTTCAGGCGTTTTGCCTGATTTATGGAGAAAAAATGCGATGGCAGCAACGAAACGTGTCTTCCTGTGGGTATGTGTTGTAAGTGTTTGGATGGGATGTGCAGCGCGTGTGAATGCCGGAGATACTGGCGACTCGCGGGTCAACCTGGAATCCGGCGTCTATTATACCGTAAAAAAAGGCGATACACTGTGGGCTATCTCCAACCGGTATTTCAACAGCCATCGGGTATGGCCACAGATATGGAGTGAAAACCAGCAGATCATGAACCCGAACCGGATATTTCCGGGTGAGCGTTTGAGACTTTTTCAGAAAAGCTGGGAAACCAAGACGCCGCCGGAACCTGCCGCCATGGCGCCGCAAGCAGTTCCAAAGCCTGAACCGCCTTTCTACCGGTATCGGCTGATCCATCAGATCGGATTTGTGAAGGAGCATCCGGCGGAAACGTCCGGAGTGGTTGTCATGCGGAAAGGAGACAAAACCCTTCCCAAAACCGTGTTCGGTCAGGATGAAAATGTATATGTGATATTTCCCGGAAAACCGCCGCTGAAAACCGGAACAGTATATACCGTTTATCGGCCGCCGCAGCCTGTCAGCGATCCGGAAACCCATAAATCGCTGGGGGTGCAGTATCGCACTACTGGCATTGTCCGGATCATTGAAAGTTTTCATGATCATGCCATCGCTAAAATTGAGAGGGCGTTTTCTTCCGTGATGGTGGATGATATTCTGCTGCCGTACGAACCGGTTTCGCCCAAAATCCGGCTGATTCCCGGCGTTCCGGATATGGATGGCCACATTTTCATGGCAGAAAAGGGTGAAACCATCTTTGGCGACGGAACCGTTGCCTATATTGACAAGGGAGCGGATGCGGGTATCTGTCCGGGCCAAAGCTATGCTGTTTATGATATCGATGAAATTCCTTCCGAGGCCCCTGGCGACATTGCAAAGAAAAGTTTGAACGATAAGACTCCGGTTCCTCCGCCCATACAGGATAAGGTGGATTTCGGTTCTCTGCTGGTACTGCATACCGAAGCCACTACAGCGACGGTGCTGATTACCCGTGCAAACAGGTCCATATGTCCGCCCGGCAGATTTCGTTCGCTGCCGTCGGAACGACAGCATTCGGAATGATGATACAGAGTTCGTGATACAATCAGACCACAATACATAGGCAAATAATGAAACGAGCATTGATTACAGGTATTACAGGACAGGATGGGGCTTATCTGGCGGAGTTTCTGCTGGGCAAGGGTTACGAAGTGCATGGGATCAAACGCAGAGCGTCTTCATTCAATACCCGGCGGGTGGATCATCTTTACCGCGATCCGCATGAAAGCAACGTGAATTTCTTCATGCACTACGGGGATCTGACAGACGCCACCAATCTGATCCGGATTGTCCAGGAAACACGCCCGGATGAAATTTACAATCTGGCTGCTCAAAGCCATGTGCAGGTGTCTTTTGAAACGCCGGAATACACGGCGAATTCCGATGCGCTGGGAACGCTGCGCATCCTGGAAGCCATCCGGATTCTCGGGATGGAAACCCGAACCCGGTTTTATCAGGCGTCCACCAGCGAAATGTTCGGTAAAGTCCAGGAAATTCCTCAAAAAGAAACGACGCCGTTTTATCCCCGCAGTCCTTATGGCGCGGCCAAGGTTTATGCATACTGGATAACTGTCAATTACCGTGAAGCCTATCGGATGTTTGCCTGTAACGGCATCCTGTTCAATCATGAATCCCCGATACGGGGTGAAACCTTTGTCACCCGTAAAATCACGCGGGCCGTGGCCCGAATATGGCTGGGGCTTCAGGAGTCTCTATATCTGGGAAATCTGAACTCCAGGCGGGATTGGGGATATGCCGGCGATTACGTCGAGGCAATGTGGCTGATGCTTCAGCACAGCACGCCTGAAGATTTTGTGATTGCCACAGGTGAGGCTCATACGGTGCGCGAGTTTGTCGAAAAGGCATTCGGGGTCGTCGGCATTCATCTGATCTGGAAAGATTCCGGAATTGACGAGGTCGGTTTGATTGAAGCCATAGATACATCCGCGGCGCCTCAGGTCAAAGATCTGATGAAAGACGTCAAGAAAAAGCCTGAACCCGGTCAGGTTGTCGTTCGGATCGACCCGAAGTATTTCAGGCCTGCGGAAGTGGATTATCTTCTGGGAGATCCGTCAAAGGCACTGAACATGCTGGGATGGAAACCCAAAATGGATTTTGAGAATCTGATCCGGAACATGATGCTGACCGATCTGAAAGAAGCGCAAAAAGACTATCTGGTGGAAAAAGAAGGCTTTCAAACCTATAATTATTTTGAATGATTCAGCAGGAATTTTCATGATGGATATCGCTCCACTGACGCACACATCGCGGATTTTCGTAGCAGGTCACCGTGGTATGGCGGGTTCCGCCATTGTCCGGTCTCTGAAATCCAACGGATA
>DAIEFO010000440.1 GCA_027325475.1 Desulfobacteraceae bacterium
CCAGGGGTATGATCCAGCACCCTGCCGCCGTTATTGGATACCACAATGGCGTCGGCTCCGGCGTCCACAACAATTCTGGCCTGATCCGGCGTCATGATGCCCTTCACAATAAACTTCATCGGAGTTTTAGAGATGATTTCGCGAAGTTTTTCCGGAGATTTAGGCGATACAGGACGTCCCATGAGTTTCAGGGTAATCAGCCCCGCAGCATCAATATCCATGCCGACAACGGTTGCACCGGTTCTGGCCGCGGCGTCCAGTTTCTCATAGAGTTCTTTATCTTCCCAAGGCTTTATAAATGGAATACCATAACCATTTAACGCTGAGATGGCCTGAAACCCCGCCTGGTGGATAAAATCAGGGGCGCCGTCTCCGGTGCAGCCGATGATGCCCTTTTCTTTACATCCGGTCAGTTTTTCAGAAATATAGGCTTCTTCGGATATCTTGCCACCCATGTTGAAGGATACACCACCAATGGGCGCCGCCAGCACTGGAATATTCAGCGGAACCCCCAGAATGGTCACTCGCGTATCCGGCTCGACGACATCATGAATCAGCCGCATATTGAACC
>DAIEFO010000441.1 GCA_027325475.1 Desulfobacteraceae bacterium
TCACCGATAAAGGACACGGGATAACGGCACTGACGAGCGCATAACGGCGGTAACAACCGATCCGATCTGGCCGCCCACTGAGTCAGGAGTATGTGAGAAACGCCATCGCGGTGATAGCTGGAAATGACATCCGGATACGTTGTGGTCATGGCATGATAATGCCTGCCGATAAAACGCGAGACTTCCCGATATTTCCACGAATCATCCGTTGTCCAGCAGACCGTGGCCACATCTCCACGGTTTTTAATAATTTCAAGAGTTTCTATAAATATTTCATACTGAAGCTGGACGGTCAGCAACACGTCAGGACGTTCTTTGTCCACAGCCTTCAGCAGCAGTTGATTCAGTTCCGCATAACTTGAATAACGGCTTCTATCCCAAAGTTCAAAATGACATACATCATGCCCGAGATTTTTCAACGCCGGTATGAAAGCGGCATATTCGGTGGAAAGTCCCCGGTTAGAATCGCCATATTGATATTTCCCCAAGGCGCAGAGAATTTTCATTGAGTGATAGTGTACCCAAAATCTTTATCTTGAAAGCTATATTTTCCGAAAGGTTCAGCA
>DAIEFO010000442.1 GCA_027325475.1 Desulfobacteraceae bacterium
CACCGTGCAGCCGTCCGGGATCCGGCCCTTCAGGATTTCCATGGACAGTGGATTTTCGAGGTATTTCTGAATCGCCCGCTTCAGCGGCCGCGCCCCGTAGGTGGGATCATATCCCTTGTCCACGATCAGATTCTGGGCGCTTCCGGCGATGTCCAGAACGATGCGGCGCTCCGCCAGCCGTTTTTCGAGACGCTGTATCTGAAGTCTGACAATTTCCCGGATTTCGGCGGTCGTCAGGTTGTGGAAAATTATGGTTTCATCAATCCGGTTTAAAAATTCGGGCTTGAAACTGGCGCGCAGGGCCTCGGATATCCGCCGCTCCATTTCTTCCCGCCGGGATTCGCCCAGTTCGGTAATCCACTGACTGCCGATGTTGGATGTCATGATGATCAGCGTGTTCTTGAAGTCAACGGTTCTGCCCTGGCCGTCGGTCATCCGTCCGTCATCCAGAATCTGAAGCAGCACGTTGAAGACGTCGGGATGCGCCTTTTCGATTTCGTCAAACAGCACCACCGAATAGGGCCGCCGCCGCACCGCCTCGGTCAGATAGCCGCCTTCGTCATAT
>DAIEFO010000443.1 GCA_027325475.1 Desulfobacteraceae bacterium
CGTTTAAGCCATGCGCCGCGCCGCGGCTTTCGCCCCGTCAGGTCAGTGAAACGGAATGGGTCTATGACACCCCGGCGCCGGAATTTCGCCTGTCGCTGATCCGGGTATCAAAGAGCGGCCCGCACGTTGCGCCTTGCCGCCATTCCGCGGATATCCTGCTGTGTACGGATGGCGGGATGACGGTCTCTGATGAAAAGGAGCATGATGTGCTGACTCTGGAAAAAGGCGCGTCCGCCCTGCTGCCGGCTGTCATGGGAGCCTACCGGCTGCACGGCGACGGCGTCTGCTATCGGGCATCCACACCGGTCTGAAGCCTAAGGCTGACGGTTTCGTAAAAAGTCCGAATGCTGCGTTGCGCTGCTCCCTCGTCCGTGAGGGGGGCTGAGGGGGGGGCTTTTCCAGATGCCTATATTGGAAATCACCCAAGTATGCACTATCGCTTGACACATGGACGATGGAATCGTAAAAAGCAGGAAAAAAAGGAGCGTATGACATGATGAAAGGCATCATTCTGGCCGGTGGTTCCGGAACCCGGCTCTATCCCATCACGCGGGTTGTCA
>DAIEFO010000444.1 GCA_027325475.1 Desulfobacteraceae bacterium
TTAAACCGCTCCTGAGCGATTCTACGAAGTCGGTTGTTTTGTTCAATTAAATAAGCTTGTTATGACACGACAAGGCGACAACATGTATATGCTGTCGCCTTGTCTTTTGTTTTTTTTCGTTGATTTGGAGTCGTCTTTCTTCATGGCGATGAAACCGGTTGTCAGTCTGAGGGGGGCTGGCTGGGCATACAAATACCCAGATTTTATTGCGGAAAGGTTCCTGGAAAACCCCATAATGTGTTGATTTTAAACTGGTCGGGACGACTGGATTTGAACCAGCGACTCCAGCGTCCCGAACGCTGTGTGTATGTTTCAATATATTGTATTTATATAGTTTTTTCATCGTTGATACTGGTCATACAAATTGTATACTCAGTATTATCTATACCCTAATTCTCCAGATTGTCTGGTAATTCATCCAGTTGATTGACCACAGCGCGCAACATTTCAGGATGTGTGTGCTGGTAGATTCTGATGGTGGTATCTGGTCTGGAATGCCCCAGAATTTCCGATGTCGCTTTCAGGTCAGCACCTCCTGCCAAAACCGCAGTCGC
>DAIEFO010000445.1 GCA_027325475.1 Desulfobacteraceae bacterium
TTGAGCGAGCGCATGCCGCGGGTGTCACCCATATCGAGACGTCTATATCCGCCAGCAATCGGCACAGCCTGAATAACACGGGAATGAATGCGAATGCTGCCCTGAATATGGGCGTTCAGATGGTTAACCTGTCCAAACAATACGGCATGACGGTACGGGCCGGAATTCAGTGTGTGTTCGGCAGCGGCTATGAAGAAACGATTCCGGTGGAAACAATCATTCGAACGGCGCAATTGCTCCTGGATACCGGCGCCGATATGCTGTGCCTGGCGGATACCACTGGCATGGCGGCACCCGTAAGTATTTGCAGAATGCTCGATGCCGTCATGCCTGTTGCCGGCAATACCCCCATCGTCCTGCACCTGCACGACACGCGGGGACTTGGACTGGTCAATGTGATGACAGCCCTGTCCTGCGGCATCACTCATTTTGACACGTCCATGGCCGGCATGGGGGGATGCCCCTTTATCCCGGACGCCACCGGCAACATCGCAACCGAAGACACGCTGCACCTTCTGAATTCACTGGGTATAGGCACCGGTCTGAAT
>DAIEFO010000446.1 GCA_027325475.1 Desulfobacteraceae bacterium
GCCAAACGTTAATAGTGGACGTGGCTATGTTCACTCGTGAGAATAACCATGCAGCGCGGAGAGACGGGACAATTTGAGGTCGCAAGCACCGCGGGCGAGGTCGTACACGCCTTCATCCCGACACCGTTGCCGCCGGTCCCGCCGCTGGATCTGACCGGGCAGCGACAGAAGCGACTCGAAGCCGCGCTGCTGGCCTGCGGCCGGCTTGACGGCATCGCGGCGATGTTGCCTGATCCGGACCTCTTCCTATACACCTATGTGCGCCGCGAGGCCGTGCTCTCCAGCCAGATCGAAGGAACACAGTCGTCGCTGTCCGACCTGCTGCTGTTCGAGCTGGAGGATGTGCCGGGTGTCCCTCTGGACGACGTGGTCGAGGTTTCCAACTATGTCGCAGCACTCGAGCATGGCCTGACGCGCCTTCGCGGTGGCTTTCCGCTGTCCAATCGGCTGATCCGCGAGGTGCATGAAAAGCTGCTGGCGCGGGGCCGAGGGGCGGACAAGCAGCCAGGCGAATTCCGTCGCAGCCAGAATTGGAT
>DAIEFO010000447.1 GCA_027325475.1 Desulfobacteraceae bacterium
TGACGCACCGGCGGCGACAAGCCGGGGCTGACTTCCTGGGGGAGTTCCGTGGGGGTGACCACCAGAACCCGGACGCGAACATCGGTATGCTCCTGGATTTCTTTCAGCATATTGGTCGTCGGAAACTGATGCAGAGAAAAATCACAGGTTTTGTTCGACTGCATGGCGTCAATGGAAATTTCCCGGATCTCCCCCGGAACTGACCCGGGAGCATCCATCGCGTCAACGATAATGATCTGACGGGGTTTCTGCGGCGACAACAGGATATCGAAGAGAAAATCCCGGACCGAGGTTCCGGCGTCCAGACAGGCCGCATATGATGGAACCGCATAATGTTCGCACAGATATTCGATAACGGCCGGCCCGAAACCGTCATCGCCGAACAGAGGGTTGCCGCAGCCGAAGACGACGGCCTCGCGATCTAAATGATCTCCGATATGAAATGTCATGGATATTCCTGGATTTTGAAATGACAGCAAAACGATGATGTTATAAATAGTGCATATTGTGCAATTTGTTCAAGTTGCACAATACA
>DAIEFO010000448.1 GCA_027325475.1 Desulfobacteraceae bacterium
CATCATAATAAACATTGCTTGCGAAGTGCTCTTCTGCTGCCCCCCAACCGGCCATCACTGTCTCCTGAACTACGGGTTAAGGGCGTAAACCGTCTTGCCCAGCAAGGAAAAACGGTCAGTGATGTTGAGAAAATTCTCTGAGTGGCCAGCGAACAAAAGTCCTCCTGGTTTCAATACCTTTTCAAAACGGGACAATATGCGCGCCTGCGTTGGTTTATCAAAATAAATCATGACATTGCGGCAGAAAACAAGATCATGCAAACCATGATCAGGCCAGTTTGCCGCCAGCAAATTGACCTGCTCGAACTGGATCAACTGTTGTAACTGCGGCTTGACCTTCACCTTGCCTTGATTGTTGCCGCGCCCTCGCAAAAAAAACCGACGTGCCTGCGATTCGGACATCCGGTTCAGGCGTTCTTCAGGGTACACGCCAGCCCGCGCCGTTTCCAGCACGGTGGTGTCGATATCGCTGGCATAAATCCGGACCGGCGGAGCAAGGCTCCCGAATGCTTCACAAACCGTCATGGCAATGG
>DAIEFO010000449.1 GCA_027325475.1 Desulfobacteraceae bacterium
TTCCTTTCACAATGTTTCGGGTGCTTAGTTTCATTGTCATTCCTCCTGAGATTTTAAGGTGATGGAAAATGAAGATAACGACGATGTCAGGGCCGTCATCATTACCGAACTCCGTGTTATCCGTAATCTTTCTACGTGGGAATGTCAATCGTTATGACATGACAGACATAGTGATAAAATTCAGATACACAGGGGGGAATTGGCTATGGATGACTCCAGAGATCGGGTAATCTGCCATCTGAAATCCGCTCGCAGACTCAAAAAGCTGTCTCAGAATGAACTGGCGGAAAAGGTCGGCATCAAACGGCAAGCCATATACGACATGGAATCCGGGCGCTACACACCCAATACGACCACTGCGCTGCGGCTGGCCAAAGAACTGGGGTGCCGGATCGAAGACCTTTTCGTTCTGGATACGCCGGAGGAAGACGTCTCTGTCACGCTGGCGGAAAATGCTGCTGCTGTAAATGCCAGGGTTTCGGTTGTCCGCATACGAGACCGTCTGATCGCTTATCCTGTGGATGGACGATG
>DAIEFO010000044.1 GCA_027325475.1 Desulfobacteraceae bacterium
AAGGCATCATCAGTTATCTTGCCGGCCATCAGGCGTCTTTTCAGAAAAAGGGGGTTGTCGCAGCCACAATCGTTGAACAAGGGCCTATCGTTGAGACCATTATTTCCGTGGCTCAGCGTGAAAATGCGGATTTGATCGCGATTGCCAGTCATGGCCGCAGTGGGCTTTCCCGCGTTTTTTATGGAAGTGTGGCCGCCGGCATCATGCAGAAGATTGATCGTCCCATACTGATTGTCCGCGCACGGGATGTCGGATGATATTGTATTTTAGCAGATTACCATAATTATCGACAGCGAGGCTTTTCATGTATCAGACCATACTGGTTCCCCTGGATGGTTCTCCCAGAGCGGAACAGATTCTCTCTCATGTTGAACAGATCGCAATTCAGTTCAAGTCCAAAGTCATTTTCATGCAGGTACTGGAACCAATTCAGGTTGTTACACCGTCGCTGCTTCATGTCAGCAGCGCAGTAACAGACGCTGTTAAAGAAAGCCTTAAAAACTTCAATCGCAGATATAAAGATATTACTGAATATCTGACGGAATGCCAGAACAAATTCCGGGAAAAAGGCATTGATACCAGAAAATTTGTCGAACAGGGACCGGTTGTTGAAACCATCATTTCTGTGGCTCAGCGGGAAAAAGTGGATTTGATCACTATCGCCAGTCATGGTCGCAGCGGGCTTTCCCGCGTATTTTATGGAAGCGTGGCCGCCGGCGTCATGCAAAAAATTGATCGCCCCATACTGATTGTCCGCTCCAGAACAGACTGATATTTCTCACATCCCTCTGGCGACCATCGATTTTTATGGAGCGCCGGAGGGAATGCTGCCTGTAACTGTTTCAGCCCTCAATCCTAATTTTCAATTTTTCTTCTGATTTAGCCTCTCACAACGGTTTCGCACGAAATTTGATCTCCGCACTGCACGTTCCTAACGCATATTCGCTTTATAAGCGCTTGCTTTTATCTTGATTTTTTTGGGGCAACCATATAGAAATTTTGAACGGTATGCTCGCAGAATATAAACATTCAGAAAAACAATTTCACTGTGTTATCGGCCGAAGATATATTACGGTATTGTCTTCTCCCTGCTGCCTTGTGAAATGAATTTTCTGAAAGTCTATAGCATGATAGACAATTCTATAGAGAGGAGCTTTGTTTAAATGACTGAAATGGTGGATAAAATCAGAAACATAGCGCTTGTGGGTCATGGAAATTCCGGTAAAACTTCTCTGGCTGAGGTTATGCTGTATCAAACAGGCGTCATCAATCGTCTCGGCCGCGTTGAAGATGGTAACACATCCATGGATTTTGAACCTGAAGAGCTGAAGCGCAACATCAGTATCAGCAGCGGCTTCAATCAGTTCAACTGGAAAAAACATTCCGTTACGCTGGTGGATACACCGGGAGATCAGAATTTTTTTACAGACACGAAATTTTGCATGCAGGCCGTAGATGGCGCCATCGTTCTGGTGGACGCAGTGGATGGCGTCAAGGTTCAGACCGATCAGGCCTGGGGCTTTGCAGAAAGCCTGAATTTGCCGTGCGTCATCCTGATCAACAAGCTGGACAGAGAACGTGCCGATTTTTCCAGGGCGTTTCAGGACGCGGTCAAATCCTTTGACCCCAAACCGGTCATGCTGCACCTGCCTATTGGCTCTGAATCCACTTTCAGGGGAATTGTTGATCTGATCGCCATGAAAGCGTATACCTATGATGCGAATGGAAAAGCAACGGCCATTGACATTCCATCGGATATGCAATCTCAGGTTGAAGAAGAGCGGGAGAAACTCGTCGAAAACATCGCCGAAGCCGATGATACGCTGCTTGAACGATATTTGGAAGGCGAAAGTATCTCCGATGATGAACTCAAAAATGCGCTTAAAAAAGGGACGATTTCCCGAATTTTTTCACCGGTGTTGTGCGCCTCGGCGATTAAAGCAGTCGGCATCGATCTTTTAATGGATTTTATTGTCAACTGCATGCCGTCTCCGGCAGACCGGCCGGCCAGAACCGGGATTGATCCGGTTACCGGCAATAAAATCGAACGGATGCCGGATGCCGATGCCCCGTTTTCAGCTTTTGTATTCAAGACAGTGGCAGACCCTTACGCAGGCAGACTCTCCATATTCCGGATCGTTTCCGGTCAACTCGGCACGGATGGCAATTTTTACAATGTCAACAAGGAAGCCCGTGAACGGTTTAATCAGCTTCTGTCCATTGCCGGCAAGGAACAGAAGCCCGTCAAGGGGGCAGGACCCGGCGCTATTGTGGCAGTTGCAAAGCTGAAGGAGACCTTCACGGGAAACACCCTTTGTGATGAGGCCAATAAAATCAAATTTTCTTTTCCCGAGCCGTTGCCAACGCTGATTACTTTTGCCATTACCACCAAAGGATCCGGAGATGAAGATAAAATCTATATTTCCCTGACCAAAATGCTGGAGGAAGACCCGGCGCTGAAATTGGAACGCACTGCCGAAACCAAGGAAATCCTGCTTTCCGGAAGAGGTCAGGTGCATATTGAAGCCACCGTTGAAAAGCTGAAACGCAAATACAATGTCGAAGTGCATCTGAATACACCCAAGGTGCCATATCGCGAAACGATCAAGAAAAAAGTCCGGGTTCAGGGCAGACACAAGAAACAGTCCGGCGGACACGGCCAGTTCGCGGACGTGATGCTGGATTCAGATGGAGCCTCTGCCTCGCGGCGCAGGATTTGAATTTGTAGATGCCATTGTCGGGGGCGCCATACCACGTTCTTATATTCCCGCGGTTGAAAAGGGCATTATCGAGGCCTGTCAGAAAGGCATTCTGGCAGGATATCCCTGTGTGGACTTCAGAGTTACCCTGGATGACGGATCGTACCACGCCGTGGATTCATCTGAAATGGCGTTTAAAATCGCCGGCTCTCTGGCTTTCAAAAAAGCGGTTGCCGATGCCAAGCCCGTGCTGCTGGAACCCATACTGAATGTTGAAATTACCACACCGGAAGAGTTTATGGGCGATATCATGGGAGATCTCAACAGCCGCAGAGGCAGAGTGCTGGGAATGGATGCTGCGGGCAAATATCAGGTGATCAAAGCCAATGTGCCAATGGCCGAATTTCTGACCTACGCTCCGGATTTAACGTCAATGACCGGTGGCAGAGGCGTTTACAGCATGTCGTTTTCCCATTATGACGAGGTGCCTGCACAAATTGCAGAAAAGTTGCTGGTAGAACTCAACAAGGACAAAGAGTAACGATGACGGCTTCGTAAAAAGTCCGCAGGCTGCGTTGCGCCGCATCCTTGTCATTGCAGCGTACCACAAGTACGCTTCATTCCTCGGGATTTGCGCGCCTTGCCTGCGAACATTTTAAAGCCGTCTAAAGTCCGCAGGCCGCGTTTCGCGGTATATGACCAGTATGCCGCGAAACGACAACGGACTTAGTGCATCTCTACCTTGACAGCACAAGTTCACTTGCCGTCTTTGCCCCCATCCACGTCTGCCTGAACCATATCCCGGTTCACGCTTAACCGTCAAAGATGCCGTCGTGCGTCCAGACAGCTCCCGGAACCACTGGAAGCCCCAACCCCCATCCCGCAAAATTTTCTGGAGAAAAATGGATCGAAATATCAGATTTCAAAATCACAAGAGAAGGAAGCACCCATCATGCCGAAATTTCAAAACGCCATGAGCATTTTTCAACTTCTGGACAAGTCCAACTGCAGGCTGTGCGGCGAAAAAACCTGCATGGCCTTTGCCGGAGCCGTATTTACCGGCCGGCGCTTTTTGTCAGAATGCCCCAGACTGGACAGAAATATCGTTGAGACATTTTCTGAAGTTCTTCAAGATCAGAACGATACAGAACAAAATCCGGATGATTTCATAGAGCAGCTCAAAAACAAGATCAGGAATATTGATTTAAAAGCAGCAGCAACACGCACCGGCGGACGATACGAAAATGATCGCCTGATCATCAAGGTCATGGGGAAGGATTTCAGTGTCAATCAGGCAGGTGTGATTTCAACCGACATCCATGTCAATCACTGGATCACCGCCCCGTTTCTCAATTACGTGCTTCATGGGAAAGGTGTTGAACCCACCGGAAACTGGCTGTCGTTTCGGGAACTTGCCAACGGAAAAGAACGCTATCCACTGTTTAAAAAGAGATGTGAGGAACAGATGAAACAGGTGGCGGATCACAACACGGAATTCTTTGACGACATGGTGCACATTTTCAGCGGCAAACAGGTGGATCCCGTATTTCAATCGGATATCTCCGTCATACTCTCTCCGCTGCCCAAAGTGCCCGTCATGGTGTGTTACTGGCTGCCTGAAGAAGGAATGCAATCCACCCTCAATGTATTTTTTGATCAAACCGCCGATCAAAATCTCGATATCGGATCGATTTTCAGTATAGGCGCCGGACTATCGCAGATGTTTACCCGACTGGCGCAACGGCATGGGGTGACCAGGGCTTCCGGCGCCGGTCATTGACGGAGGGTGGTGGGAGTGGATGGACATATCAGCTTTACATTACCCCATGATAAAACACCAGACAGGAGATGGCGGATGTTTAAATTTCTATCAACAGGTATCGTGGTTATCGGAATAATCATTGGAGCCGAATCACTGGCCACCATTTCAGAAGCTTTTGATTATGAACATCCTGAACATCTGAGCGCAGGGGAATGCTGGCGCCAGCTTCCGAATGGACGAATGGTTATCCGCAGCGGCGCTGAATGCCCTGAAGCATATTCACATATGAATACAAACCATCAGAGCGCTTCTAAACCCACCTGGGGTAACGTTGGCGCCCGCCGGCAGACTGACAACGTTCCTTATGACGGCAGTTATCAAAGAGCTGTCCCCTTTCCAGGGGCTATCACGGAAAGATCACAGAATCTGTATTTATATGACTACAGCGGGGAAAGAAATGATTATCCGCAAGATGTTGATGGACGTCGCTGGCATCATGGGCACCCATTCCATCCGGAACCGGCCATACTCCCGCCGGATCAGATAATTTTTCAGAAAATCTACAAAAACGCTTATCCCAGTCCCAATACTCCCCAGTCTCATCATTTGGGGCCCCCCAGTAAAAACACCTCTGGGAAAATGACGGATATACCCTGAACATGGAAGTTAAAAAAGTGCGCTGCTCTCAATTTCACCGATCAATATCCGGCAGAAGATAATCCACAGAACCGATAATAGCGATGAAATCGGAAATGGAAGCGCCAGTGGCCATGATTGGCATTGCCTGAACGTTGGCAAAACCCGGCGTTCGGATACGCATCCGATAGGCATTGCTGCCGCCATCGCTGACCACATAATAGCCTTGATCCCCGCGCGGGGATTCTGCAGCCGCATAAATTTCCCCCTCGGGGATTTTAGGGCCGCGGGTTACATGAACAAAATGATGAATCAGTGTCTCGATATCCTGAAGTGTGGATGCTTTGGGAGGAATACAAAACCGGCAGTTTTCGCTCACGTATGGGCCTTCTGGCATGGCATCCGCCGCCTGCCGAATGATCCGGAGGCTTTGCCGCATTTCTTCCACCCGCACCTGATACCTGGCATAGCAGTCGCCTTCAGTAGCTGTCGGAATATCGAAATCAAAATTCTGATATCCGGAATAAGGGAATTTTTTACGCAGATCCCACGCCAGACCACAAGCGCGCAGCACCGGACCGCTGATACCCCAATCCATGGCGTCTGAAAGAGAAATACGGCCGATTCCCTGTGTGCGCGCCATGAAGATGGGGTTTCGGGTTGTCAGCGCCTCATATTCCTTCAGACGCTCCGGGAAAATCTGGATAAACGCACCCACAGCTTCCTTCCATCCATCCGGCAGATCGGCCGCCACGCCGCCGATACGGAACCATGACGGGTGAAGCCTTCCGCCTGTGATCAGTTCGACAATATCCATGATCTGTTCACGTTCCCGGAAGGTGTAAAAATTAGGCGTCATCGCGCCTAAATCATGGGCAAATGTGGCAAACCAGATCAAATGATTGTTCAGTCTGAAAAATTCACTCAGCATCACCCGGATATACTGAGCGCGTTCTGGCGCCTGAATACCGGCAAGTTGTTCTATTGCCATCAGATAGGAAAGATTGTTGGCTGTCCCGTTCATATAGTCCACCCGGTCCGTATAAGGAATGAACTGATGCCAGGACTGGCGCTCTCCAATTTTTTCAACCCCGCGGTGGTGATAGCCGATGTCCATATCCAGATCGGTGATGATTTCTCCCTGAAGCGCCAGAACAAAGCGCATCAGGCCATGGGTGCTGATGTGATGCGGCCCTAAATTCAAAATCATTTCCTGCGCTTCGCTGTCCCGCTGAAGATAAATGCCTGCATCCAGCGGCTGGTGGCGCCGGGCGTCGGCCAGAGTGTAGGGAGGCATGTCTGTAGCTCTTCCCGGATAGGTTTTCCGCAGCGGATGGCCTTCCCAGTCCTGCGGCATGATCAGGCGCTGAAGCCGGGGATGGCCCGCAAACCGAATACCGAACATGTCGAAAACTTCACGTTCATACCAGTTGGCGCTGGGCCACAGGTCAGTCAGGGTCGGCATCTGCAACTGAGGGTCTGAAAGCGGGGTTTTAATACGGATCCGGCGGGGGCTGTCAAGGTCCAACAGATGATATACCACGGTAAAATCCGGATACAGTTCCGGCGACTTTCGGCAGGATTCATCCACCGCAGTGATATCTTCCAGACGCTGAAAACGGGGGATGGCTTCTTTTTTTAAAAAATTCAGGATATCGTGAATATGGTCAACATCCGTCTGAAGTGTCAGCATATCGGATGTGACGGCGGACGCCGCTGCCGCCGGACCAAACCGCTCGGCAATCTGACCCTGCAGAGACTGATCCGCGGCGCTGATTTCAATATGCCGCGCGGGCGGGGTCCACATCAGGTCCGTCCGATTCTGCCAGAATCTGGGCTCCGTAGCTGCTGTGCCCCGAATGGGAACGCCTTCGTAGCCCGTACCCCGGGTATCGCGGCTCTTGGTGACGCCGTCCACCTGCACGGGTTTGACAGTACCCTGAGTACCGCCTCCATTCAGATTCAGCACGCTGCGCGCGGGACGTTCGCCGGTCCGGATTTTTTCCTGAAGCACGGTCAGCGCGTAGAGTACTGCCTCCGGCCGGGGCGGACACCCCGGAATATAAACATCCACAGGAAGAATCTGATTTACTCCCTGCACCACGCTGTAAACATCATACATACCGCCGGAATTGGCGCATGAACCCATGGACATCACCCAGCGAGGCTCCGCCATCTGTTCATACAGCCGCAACACCACCGGTGCGACTTTTTTAAACACCGTTCCGGAAATGATCATCAGATCGGCCTGGCGGGGAGACCCTCTCAGAACTTCGGCGCCGAACCTGGCGATGTCGTAACGGGACGTAAAGGAGGCCGCTTCTTCTATAAAACAGCAGGACAGCCCGAAAAACATGGGCCACAGGCTGTACTGACGGGCCCAGTTGATGAGCGCATCCGTTTTAGCCAGCAGAAAATTCTGAGGACTCAATAAAGCGTTGATGCTTTTGTCTCCCAATTCAGCCCTCCTTTTTTCCAGACATAGAACAGACCCAAAACCAGCAAAACGATAAACACGGTCATCTGAGTCCATCCCGCCCAACCCAGTTTCTGAAATGAAACCGCCCAGGAAAAAATAAAAGCGCTCTCCACATCGAAGATGAGAAAAAATACAGCCACCCGATAAAAAGAAACAGGATAGCTGAGATGCGCCGGCCCGGTCGGGATAACGCCGCTTTCATAAGGCATCCGTTTTTCCGGATTGTCTTTTCTGTCACCCAGAAAAGAGCAGCAGAACAAGAGCAGGCCCACAAGCCCGAATACCATCAGGCTGTAGATGATCAGGGCCAGAAGGCCGGGTTCCCAGGGGGACAGGGTAACTAAAACATTTGCAGGCTGCATGGTGTATATCCTGTATGAACAAAAACCGATAGCTTCGTAAAAAACACCCTTCTGACGAATGTGCTACATCCCATGTCCATGCTGCATACGGGTTTGTTCGCACCCAGAGTGGATTTGCACGTCTTAACTCAGGACGTCTTACACCGCCATCTGCTGTTTATGCGATATTTCACGTCACATCATCAGGAAAACGACCTTTCAAACAAAGACTGAATGGCCTTTTTGCCGTTTTCTTCCAGAAAGCGGGTTCCGGTTCCTGCAAAGCGGCTGTTGGTAATCACCGGCAGGTTATCTTTTCCGGATTTGGACCAGTCGTTGTGATCCCAGCAAAACCACGCGTCCTGTTTTTGATCGAATACATGCAGCGGTTTGTTGCACAACTTGCTGAATTCTGCTCCCCATCCGGTGCCGCCCTTGACCGTTTTATCGGGAAGTATCTCACCGATTACAAAAATTTCCTGTCCGTTATTGATCTGGTACCAGATGCTTTGTAGAATTTTACGGAAAGTGGGATTATCGGTATAGCGGCGGTTCATGAGCTTCGAAATATATTCCAGACTGACATCTCCGTTTTTCAGCTCCTCGTGAGTTAACACCCGCAAACCGCGTTGACGCACCCGGCTGTGCCCTTCAAATGTAAAATTGACTTCCTCGATTCCAAAGCGTTCCGCATTTTCACCAAATTCTGCTTCTGCACCCTTGGCGCCGCCGCTGAAGAGAACTGCATTTTCTTTTTTCATTTGGTATTCCTTTCAATAAAATTCCAGCCGATCCGCATCGCTGTAAGCTGTGAGTAACAATTTCAATTGCCTGTTTGACAGAAATCGATATGATATTATCATTCATGAACGAAGCTGTAAATGTTATTGAAGCGTTGGAAGATTTCTGTCCATACTCAACGTTTACAAGGGCATCAACGCTTTATCACTTTAATTTCTTCAGGAGATTTGTGGCAATGAACCTAATTACAATAGATGCGGAAAAATGTAAGCGTGATGGTATCTGTGTTGCCGAATGCCCGGTGCGGCTGCTGGTGTTGAAACCGGATGCGCCGACCCCCGTTCTGGTTCCCGGAGCGGATGAAATATGTATTCATTGCGGCCATTGCGTGGCCGTATGCCCTCATGGCGCGCTGTCTCACAGAGATATGCAGCCTGAAAGCTGTCCGCCCGTGCGTCCGGAACTAACAATAAGGCCGGAACAGGCCGAACATTTTTTGCGGTCACGGCGTTCAATCCGCACATATAAAAAAGCACCGGTACCCAAAGATGTTCTGAGTAAAGTCATCGATATCGCAAGATTTGCTCCCAGCGGTCATAACAGTCAGCCCGTCAAATGGATTGTGATCCAGGACAGCGCCGAACTTCACCGATTGACCGGCATGGTAATCGACTGGATGCGGTATGTGTGCAAGGAACACCCCAAAATGGCGCAGCCTCTTCATATGGATGCCGTCATTGCCGGATGGGAAGCCGGTCTCGATCCTGTCTGCCGCAAGGCGCCGCATCTGATTATCGCTTGCGGCGACAAAACCAACCCAATGGCGCAGACCGCATCCATTATCGCCCTGACGTATGCGGAACTGGCAGCTTTTTCCATGGGGCTTGGCGCCTGCTGGGCGGGATATTTCAATGCAGCGGCAACGTTCTGGCCGCCATTGCAGCAGGCATTGGAACTTCCTGAAAATCATGTTTGTTTCGGTGCGATGATGCTCGGATATCCCCAATACGCATATCATCGTCTGCCCCGTCGCAAAGAAGCGGATATTACCTGGCGATAAGCAATCTGTAACACAAACTGGAGGCCACCATGCCCATCCCCGGAAATCTGTTGACCACCGCTATGGCGGTAATGCCGCATCAAAATGCGGGCCGCGCCATCGAAACCGCTCTGACGCTCGATATCCCCTTCTGGCCTCAACTGCCCAGAATGAATTATTATGAAGATATGTACGTGCAGGCATCAGAGCACTTTCCCGGCATCGTTCTGGACATGGCGGCAAGAACCCTTCGTTTTTCGATGGACAAATTTATCAATGAATTCGAGGAAACGCTGGCCCATTTTGATGACCCGTCCTATTTTGACATCAGTTCCACATATTCAGCCGTATATCACCGGTTTCTGCAACTGGATCATTCCGGCCGGGCGGCGATACGCGGGCAGCTTGAAGGGCCGATCAGCTTTGGATTTAATATTCTGGATCAGGATGACCGGCCTATTCTTTTCAATGATACCGTGCGCTCCTTTATGCTCGACTTCATGGCAAAGCGCATCAATGTCCAGTCCAACCGCCTCAAACAATTGAACGCCAATGCCTTCATGTTTATTGATGAGCCCGGATTGCAGTTTCTCTTCAGCGCACTGTCGGGATACAGTGACATCGCTGCAGCCACAGATGTTGCAAACTTTCTTGAAATGGTCGAACGCCCCAGAGGTATTCACCTGTGCGGCAACCCCGACTGGGATTTTCTTCTGAATCTCGACATGGATATCCTGTCCATGGACATCTATACCAACGCCGAGGTCTTTTCTTCATATGCGGGCGGCATCAAACGGTTTCTGGACAGAGGCGGCATCATTGTCTGGGGAATCGTTCCCACCAATTTCGAACCGTTTGAAGCGGAGAACATCACATCACTCGAGCAACGTCTCGAAACCGTCTGGGACGCTCTTGAAAAGAAAGGGATCGGCAGGGACTATCTGCTGCCCCGCAGCCTGCTGTCGCCGGCCACCTGCTGTCTGGTTAACCCGGATGGTGAAAAAACCGTTGAAAAAGCTTTTCGATCAATTAAAACACTTTCAGAGCGATTACGTGAAAAGCACCACAAGTTTTTTTTGACTTGATACCTTGAAACCATTTGACAACATTGCCTGTATTATTATAAACAGACGGAAGAAATGGTCCTATCGTCTAGCGGTCAGGACGCTGGCCTCTCACGCCGGAAACACGGGTTCGATTCCCGTTGGGACCACTCAGAAATTTTATCCATTATATCATCATCACACTCCATTCATAATCACCGGCAGCCATCCACAAGAATTCCGCTTCGAGAATATTTTTCTATTTGAAACCAAGGTGATAAATAATGAAAAAATTATTTTTAGGAATCGTTCTTGGACTGATGATAAC
>DAIEFO010000450.1 GCA_027325475.1 Desulfobacteraceae bacterium
TTCCCTCCAGAAAAACAGTATCATAAACAATCCCCTCCAGAATTTTTTTAGCCCTGAAACAGGCGCGGGGGCGATCTGGCGCGGAGGACGTCCGAATATGGTATTCCGGATAGCAAAAGCCCATTGCCTGAAAAACCGGATCGACATTTTTCATGGTTGCACCTTTGATCTCAGATATGTTAACTGCCTGTTCATACCGCACGCAGCAGAAAGATACAATGGCTTCATTAGGATTTGCGCGCCTTGCCTGCGAACTTTTTACGAAGCCGTCAACATGATGAAATCTACAACAATTTTTCGTGGAGTGATGATGAGCCTGTTTCTCCTGGTTTTTTTCCTTGTTTACGGCGGCGTCCATTTCTATTTTTTTCTCAAGGTGAAGGCGGCATTTTCACTGGGGATGCCGGCATCTATATGTCTGACGATGTTTCTTTTCCTGATGGTGGCAACGCCGATGCTGATCCGGATTCTGGAAAATCACGGGCAGGAGATCACAGCGCGCATCGCGGCCTATGTCGGCTATCTCTGG
>DAIEFO010000451.1 GCA_027325475.1 Desulfobacteraceae bacterium
TGAAGGAAGGCCGAAATCGAACGCTTCCCATCACGACAGACATGATCTTAAACGCCAAAGAGCGCCTGATTCTAAATCGCGTGACGCATCTGGATCAACTGGCCGACAAGCTGATGGAACCCCGGGTGCGCCGGATCATCGAGCCCATGCTGGCAGGGCTTAATCTGGAGGACATGAATCCGGATGATATTCAGTATGTGATGGATCTGGGTTTGTGCCGCCTGAGAGCGGGCGGGCAGATAGAGGTATCCAATCCGATTTACCGGGAAGTGCTGCCGCGCGCGCTGGCCTTTGTGCCGCAGGCGTCGCTGCCGCAGATTACGCCCACCTGGCTGAAACCGGACGGCAGTCTGGACACGGATCGCCTTCTGGCGTCTTTTCTGGTATTCTGGCGCCAGCACGGAGAGCCGATGCTGCGCAGCACCGCTTATCACGAGATTGCGCCGCATCTGGTGCTGATGGCGTTCATGCACCGGGTGGTAAATGGCGGCGGTGTGATTGACCGGGAATACGCCATCGGCAGCGGCC
>DAIEFO010000452.1 GCA_027325475.1 Desulfobacteraceae bacterium
ATCAATATCTGTTCAGAATTTTCAATATGCCCGAACATCATGGTGGCTGTGGTTTTGAGCCCCAGACAATGGGCTTCTTCCATGACGTTCAGCCACTGATCCGCCGTACATTTCCCTGGAGATATCCGGCGGCGGACATCATCCACCAGAATTTCAGCACCGCCGCCCGGAATGGAATCCAGCCCTGCCGATATCAGTTTTTTCAGGGTGTCCTGTATGGAAATCCCAGCATTGGTTGCGATAAAAACGATTTCCGGCGGAGAAAACCCGTGGATATGGATATGAAACCGCGATTTGATAAACCGGAGCAGCTCCTCGTAATAATCAAGACCAAGATTCGGATTCAGCCCCCCCTGAAGCAGTATCTGTGTACCACCCATATCCAGGGTTTCCTCAATTTTATGGGCCAGCGCTTCCTGGGATATCACGTAAGCATCCGGATGATCCGGAGGCCGGAAGAACGCGCAGAACCGGCACCCGGAAACGCATCCATTGGTATAATTGATGTTGCGGTCAACGACAAATGT
>DAIEFO010000453.1 GCA_027325475.1 Desulfobacteraceae bacterium
CTGCACAACATCCCTGATGACGTCTCCCCGCGTATGACGCCAGCTTCGATAACGTCGCCGCCTGGAAGACTCGTTCCTGGAAGCGCCAGTGCGGACAGGCAATTGACATGGACGTTAGGCGCTCCGCATACCACAGGAATCAGTCCGTTTCCAGAATCCACCTCACAGCATTTCAACCTGGCGGCGCCGGGATGCTGCGACACGCTGACAACCCGGCCAACGACAACAGTCTTCAAGTAGTCGTAACGGTCATAAACGCCTTCGACTTCCAGCCCCACCATTGTCAACGCATCGGCAAGACGATGAACGTCCCACAAAACGGGGACATATGATTTAAGCCAATTCAAACTGATTTTCATCTGATAACGACCCTATTTGACGACTTTTTACGAGAACACCCTATTTATTTACCCATCGATAAACCCGCAAAAAACAAACGTGCAGACGGCAGAACACAAAACCGGCCCGTTTATTTTGAAGCCATATCAGAACTGTCTGAGAAAGCGGATATCGTTTTCATAATAT
>DAIEFO010000454.1 GCA_027325475.1 Desulfobacteraceae bacterium
CCTGAACAGCATCAACAGCGAGGATAAAAAGATCATCACCATCGAAGATCCGGTGGAATACCGGCTCAACGGTATCAACCAGATTCAGGTACAGCACGATATTGGCTACGATTTTCTGACCGCGCTGCGGAGTATTTTGCGCCAGGATCCGGATGTCATCATGATCGGTGAAATCCGCGATTCCGAAACCGCGCGGGTGGCCATGCAGTCCTCTTTGACCGGGCATCTGGTGTTCAGCACGCTGCATACCAACGACGCGCCCACGGCCTACACCCGTCTGATTGACCTGGGGCTTCAGGAGTACCTGATCAATTCTTCCATGATATCCGTTATCGCCCAGCGCCTGGTCCGAAAGCTTTGTACGGATTGCGCCGTTCCCCTGGAGGCGGACAGCTCGGTGATTGGAACCTTTGCGTTGGATGCGCTGGCGGAGAAATATCATGTTGACAATATCCGGATCAAAACCGCGGCCGGGTGTCCGGCCTGCAATCACACCGGTTACAGGGGCCGGGTGGGGATTATG
>DAIEFO010000455.1 GCA_027325475.1 Desulfobacteraceae bacterium
TGGGGGAGATCATCATAATAGGTATCTGTCAGAGCGGCTGCATGCTTGCGGCAGATATCCGCCTGTTCCGCCGATATGGCGGAACTGTTGGTGTCTGTCACCGGAGCGGTGAGTTGATTAAAAAAAATCCGGATCTTTTTTTTAACCTTTTGATATCTCCGGATGGGCAGAATCCAGAACCGCAATATGATGTAGCCTGCGGTGCCTATGGTAAATCCGATGACACATGCCAGAATGATATTGTTCATGACAATTCTCTCAATTCTTGTGAGTCAGCAAGTGATATATGGCCTGGGTCGCTTCCCGGGTTATGTCGAGGGAGCCGCTGTTGTCAATGATCCGCGTGGCCCGGCGTTTTTTTTCTTCGACAGGTATTTGGGAGCGGATTCTGGCCAGCGCCTGATCTTCGGACAGGGCGTTTCTGTGCATCAGCCGTTGAAGTTGAAGCGGTTCCGGAACATATACCACAATGATTTCCGAAAGCCCTTTGTCCATACCGGATTCAAACAGCAGCGGCAC
>DAIEFO010000456.1 GCA_027325475.1 Desulfobacteraceae bacterium
GCGGAAGCGGCGGTGGAGCTTTTCTGCGAAGGCGTATTGATAATGGGCATCGAACCATACACCGACGTTCCGGTGACCGAAGTCACACTTCAATCCAATGATCGACTGCTCTTTTATACGGACGGTATCACCGAGCGATTCAATGAAACGCAGGAACCCTACGGAATAGACCGCCTGCTACAGCATTTTGGGGCAACCGATACCGATGACCCGGCAACCACCCTCAAAATGATTATTGATGACCTGTCCCGATTCGCCGGACATCGCCCGGCCGATGATGATCAGGCCATGCTGATGATGGTTGTCCAATAAATTTGACAGCTTCATAAAAAGTCCGGATGCTGCGTTGCGCTGCATTCCTCAGGATTTGCGCGCCTTGTCCGCGAACCTTTTACGAAGCCATCTAATTTAGCAGAAATCCAGATGAGATGCTGCCTTGAAGCGAACCCGACCGTCTAAATTGAACAAATTGCCGCAGAAAATCCGATGGGCAAAAAATGCCGGGCGTAGCGGTATG
>DAIEFO010000457.1 GCA_027325475.1 Desulfobacteraceae bacterium
CTGCGGGGCGCCGGAAACGTCAGCGACCGGCGGGTGATGTCAAAAATGTCTTCTTTCGGATCGGATCCGCCCAGGGATTCTTCCAGCAATCCTTCCCGACGCAGAATGTCAACGACTTTCGGGAAGGTGGCGGGCATCTCGGCCCCGGCGGGAAGATCACCCATCACCCGTTCGCGGAAAGCTCTGCGCCGGGCTTCATCATCTTCCAGTAGATCGAAATCGAACAGTCTCAGGGTATAATCACTGGTAGCCCCCAGAATCTGGCCGCCCGGGACGTCCTTGAACGCAGATGAGATTCTGCGGATCACCCGCATTTTTTCGGTGCAGACCGCCAGAGAATACCCCAGACGCGGCTGTGTGGCGCGAAACGCACGCATCATGAACGAGGCTTCAAAAGTATCCCCGGCGGATTGTTTCAGCGACAGCGCGGCCAGCTCCGGGGCGTAAAGTCCCCCTTCCCCCATGACGCGGTCAACGGCCAGATAAAGCTGCTCCCTGATCTGATCCACCCCG
>DAIEFO010000458.1 GCA_027325475.1 Desulfobacteraceae bacterium
CTGCACAACATCCCTGATGACGGCTCCCCGCGTATGACGCCAGCTTCGATAACGTCGCCGCCTGGAAGACTCGTTCCCGGAAGCGCCAGTGCAGACAGGCAATTGACATGGACGTTGGGCGCTCCGCATACCACAGGAATCAGTCCGTTTCCAGAATCCACCACACAGCATTTCAATCTGGCGGCGCCGGGATGCTGCGACACGCTGACAACCCGGCCAACGACAACGGTCTTCAAGTAGTCGTACCGGTCATAAACGCCTTCGACTTCCAGCCCCACCATTGTCAACGCATCGGCAAGACGATGAACTTCCCACAAAACGGGAACATATGATTTAAGCCAATTCAAACTGATTTTCATCTGATAACGACCCTAATTTGACGAGAGCATCCTAATTTACCCATCGATAAACCCGCAAAAAACAAAATGCAGAGGACAGAACACAAAACCGGCCCGTTTATTTTGAAGCCATATCAGAACTGCCTGAGAAAGCGGATATCGTTTTCATAATAT
>DAIEFO010000459.1 GCA_027325475.1 Desulfobacteraceae bacterium
GGAGGTCATCATACTGCACCGGAAACAGAAATTTACAGTGCAGTTCCGATACGGGAAGGAAATATCCGCGGTCCTCGATTTCCTTGTAAGACATGCCGATATGGCGAAACATTTCCGCCCGTCCGACTTCAAACCAGCGAAAGTAGTTGGCGTGATAGCCAAACCCCATTTTATCGGTATCCGCGTAAATCACACGGTAGGATGTCTGATGGGTCAGCATGGGTCAATGATCATTTCCTGAAATTGTTGTTTGAGAACCTGATAATCACGAATGACTGGAAATTCAGGAAATTCGCGAACGACATTTTCGGGCGGCCTGAACAGAAATCCCCGGTCTGCAACCTTCAGCATGGCAATGTCGTTATAAGAATCTCCCATGGCGACAATACGGTAGTTCAGGCTTTTCAGCGCCTCTACGGTGGCTTTTTTAGCCTGCTGCTGACGCAGGTTATAGCTGACAATCATCCCTTCACTGTCTGTCGAAAGCGCATGACAGAAGATCGTCGG
>DAIEFO010000045.1:0-2544 GCA_027325475.1 Desulfobacteraceae bacterium
ATGCCACGTTTTTCATAATATCTCCTGTATCGTTATTCCTGGTTGTCATTGTCCAGGTTAAAAAGTTTGCGGGTCCAGTCGATGTGAAGCGATTTGTCTCCGTAGCAGCCGTTCCGCCTTAAATACACCATGGGGTCATGAAGAATCTTGTTGATCATGGACTGGCTCATCCGCTGGATAGCGCTGCGGTCGTCCTCGGAAAGATGCCTGAGGGCATGAAAAGTCTTCTGGTTTTCGGATTCTGCAATCTGTTCCAGTTTGGCGCGCAGCGCTACGATGGTAGGGACGGCATCCAGACTTTCATACCATTTGCGAAACTGAATGACGGCTTCATCCACAATGCGCTCGCCTTTTACGGCTTCCCGGCGCCTGTCTTCGATATTTTCATCGATCACATTTTTCAAATCGTCGATATCATAAACGTAGGCATTGCCCATCCGGTTGATATCCGGATCGATGTCGCGCGGCACGGCGATATCGATAAAAAAAAGCGGGCGGTTCTTGCGAACCCGCATGACGGATTTTACCGGCTGCGGCGTCAGGATATATCCGGGTGCACCGGTCGAGCTGATGACAATATCCACCGTCTTGAGATATTCGGGGATTTCCTCGAAACGTATGGCCTGACCCTTGAAACGGCCCGCCAGCTCGACGCCCCGCTCAAATGTCCGATTGGCAACGAAAATGGTTCCGGAGCGGTTTCGTATCAGGTGCTCGACGGCCAGCTCCGCCATTTCACCGGCGCCGATCAAGAGGACTTTTTTAGCTTCCAGCTCGCCGAATATCTTGCGCCCCAGTTCAATAGCCGCATAACTGATGGATACGGCATGATCGCCAATGCCGGTTTCGCTGCGAACCCGTTTGGCGACGAAAAATGTTTTATGAAGCAGCCGGTTCAGAATGACGCCGGATGTTTTGTTCTGTACGGCGATTAGATAGGCGTCCTTGAGCTGCCCCAGGATCTGGGGTTCTCCGACGACCATGGAATCCAGACTGGATGCCACGCGGAACACATGACGAACCGCATCATTTCCCGTGTGGACATACAGGGCCTCTGAAAATTCGGAAATGGGTATTTGTTTAATATCCGAAATCATCTGCCTGGCGGCGTCTATGGCGGGATGATAGTCTGGCGCGGTCATAAGAATTTCCATCCGGTTGCATGTGGAAATCAGCAGTATTTCGGAAATATACGGCGAATGAACGCCATTATTCAAAGCTGCGGATGCCTGATCCGGCGAAAAAGCGAGACATTCCCGCAATTCCACAGGAGCGGTTTTGTGATTTAATCCGAGAAGTACAATTTCAGGAAGCATAATAAGTCGAGTGAATCACAGTCCGCCGGTGTTACCAGCGGGTGAACACTTCGTGGTGGCCTTTCATTAGCAGATTGACGCCCAGAAATGTAAAAATAACCACGCAAAATCCGATGATCGCCAGAATGGCGGATTTTCTGCCACGCCAGCCGATCACCAGACGTTCGTGAATCAGGGCTGCATAAAGCAGCCAGGTGACGCCTGACCAGATTTCTTTGGGATCCCAGCTCAAAAATTTCCCCCAGATCATTTTGGCATAGACAAATCCGGTGGCCAGACCGATGGTCAGCAACGTAAATCCCGCGACGATGCAGGCATAACCGGAAGAATCCAGAAACTCCAGAGATGGCAGTCGCTTATAGAAAAACCGGCGTTTCTTTGTTTTGATGGTTTTTTCCTGGATCAAATAAAGGACACCGATGCCGCAGGCCAGTGCAAAAGCCGCCTCACCGCTGAAAACCGATAGAACATGAAATACCAGCCATATACTGCGAAGGCTGTTCTGGGCCAAAAGCGGTATCCGGGGCAGCAAATCCGAAGCGATCATGACCATGGCAGCCAGCGGAGCGGCGAATGCGCCCATGACTTTAAGCTTAAACTGGTGTTGGAACAGGATATAGACGCCCACGATCGCCCATGCGGCTAACGAGAGCGTTTCGTGCAGGTCGCTGACAGGCATGTGTCCGGCCATCAGAAAATTGTATCCGATACTGGCGGTATGCCCCAGAAATGCAAGCGCCAGCACGTAGCCGCTCAGCCGGTGAAGCGCGTCCTTCTGCAGAAAAAGATATGCGATATATCCTGCGGAGCTTAACAGATACAGGAAAGTGATGCCGATGGTCACGTTTTCCATTAGATTACGCCATGTTATGTCTTGTAGGGTTGATGTGGTGAATTATGTATTTTCGTTTTCGAGAACGGATGTCAGAAGCGCGTCAATATGCCGTCTGTCGTTGTCTTTTACATACTCCAGCAGTCCGTGATCCATCAAATGTTCAAAAATACGTCTTTGTGCTTCAGTATCTCCGGCCTGTTGCCGCAGTTTTTTACGGATGCCTCCCAGCAGTTGCAGCAGCTCTGCGTGTTCAGGGCCAAACTGGGCCTCGAGCTGCTGGCGTATCCACCTGGCATATGCCGGGCTTTTCCCGGATGTGGATACAGTAATCATCAGGTCACCCCGTTCGATCACCGCTGGAAGCGTAAAATCGCAAAGTTCGGGATGATCTGC
>DAIEFO010000045.1:2644-10909 GCA_027325475.1 Desulfobacteraceae bacterium
GTGGATACAGTAATCATCAGGTCACCCCGTTCGATCACCGCTGGAAGCGTAAAATCGCAAAGTTCGGGATGATCTGCAATATTGCAGAGCTTTCCCTGGCGCCGGGCATCCTCGCAAACTCGCTGATTTAATTCTGCGTTCTCTGTGGCGGCAAAGATCAGAAACGCGGTGTCGATATCCGAGCTTTGATAAGGACGGCGTTTGAGAACAATCCGCTTTTCTGCAGCCAGACGGGATACAGGGTTGGATACTTCCAGGCTGACAACCGTAACGTCCGCCCCGCAGGACAAAAGGACGCCGGTTTTCCTGGTACCCACCGGGCCAGCGCCTACAACTAGACAGCACCTGTCCCGAATATTCAGGTTTACAGGATAATATTTCATAATCGCATCAGGTCTTCCGCAATCACAAGTCGTCTATTATAAGTTTTTCGACATTCTTTTTCAATATCAAAGCGATCACATTCCGGATAAAAATGGGTGAGCACCAGACAGCGGACCTTGGCATCCGCAGCGATCCGGCCAGCCAGGGAAGGGCATAAATGCCCCTTGACCTTCAAGCTGTCGGGATGTGAACAATCGCAGATCAGAATGTCCGCAGATGCCGCAAGCGCCTTGAGCTTTTTGGAATAATCAGTATCTCCGGAATACACCACAGAATAACCGGATGGGGCGTTGATGCGATAGGATATGCTTTCAGGATTATGAGCTGCGGGTCGGGTATCCACCGTAAAAAAACCACAATCAAGGTAATCCGGCTTCAAGATATCCATTTCAACGATGGATAAAAGTCCTGGATTCAGTTTTATCCAGGATCCGTATGCTTTGTGCAGGCCCTTTAAAAAAGAGGTAAACCCCTTTCCCGCCACCAGAGTCAGCGGATTTTTTCGAAGCTGACGGTCCGGATATTTGGTGGCAAAGAGAAAGGGCACCAGTTCCGATGTGTGATCCGGGTGAAAATGACTGAAGAAAATGTATGAAATATCGAAAATAGAAATTCCGGCTTCCAGAAGTCTGTGAATGGTTCCGGCGCCGGCATCCACAAGGAGTTTTTGTCCTGCTGTTTCGATAAGTACAGCGCATGAACTGCGCCGCAGCGATGGAACGCAGGTGCCCGATCCCAGAATGGTTACCTGAATAGTCTTTTCTGTGTCCGTCATATGCAAGAAAGCTTTCTTAATTTTTTCGTTCTACCTGATTGATAATCCAGAGGAGCAGATGATGGTCCGATTTGAGGTCGCTCATGCCTTCAAGACGGGAAAGGGGAATTTCCGCCCGTGCCATGGTTTTATGTCCGCCGGCAGAGCCATATGCGCCAAAGATTTTCTGTGCCATTTTGCCGGCGTCTTTACGAATGCCATCGTTACGGAAAATAATGACCAGATGTTCGGAACATATTCCGGAGACAATACTCCAAGTGACCGATTGAACCCTCATGAAAAAATCAGCCACCAGCACACATACGTCCGGGTTTTTAACCAGGCCGAGATGCGTGTACATCCGGTTCCCGTGATTTTTTCTGTTTTGGAGCGCTATCGTGAAATATTTCAGGAAATCGGGAAGAAGTTCAGAGCGTTCGATCTTTCTGGCAAGAGGAATATTGGCGTGCCGATGAAGGAACTGAAACGCGCGGATGTCTTCGGCAAGGGAAGGACGATCGAAGTTTGCGGTGTCGTTTTTAATGGCGTGGTACAATCCTGTTGCCAGTTTGGATGAAGGTTTGATACCTGCGGCTCTCAGATATTCCGTTAAAATGCTGGCAGTGGCGCCGTAATTGGGCCGGATATCCATAAATCCCGCATTGGCGCCAGTGTCCGGGTGGTGGTCAATGATCACATGGGCAGGGGTGAATCTGGAGAAAGACGGATGATGGGAAAGCTGTGAATCCACGATCACATACCGGTTGAACTGTGTCTTCTGAATGGCGTCCACATGAACCATGACAACGCCTAGGAGCTTGATCATGGCAATGTTGTCCGGGCGTTGAATGATATTGACATTGGATATGGCAACGCCTGCGGTTTTTCGCCAAAGCAGGCGTTTGACGGCCATGGCGCTGGCAATGGCGTCTGGATCAGCGTTGATGATAATCAGCACATGATCGTCATTTGAAAACTGATCATAAAACCGGCGCAGTTTCTCGGAAGCGGACTGTTTCATGGACGTTTCAGCGGTCCTGTTCGGCGCAGGGTTTCCGTCATGTCTTCAAGAATCTGGATAAATTTTTCCGATTCTCCAGCAGCAATCCACGCCAGTCTCAGCCGGTTCTTATCGACGCCGAAAGCTTTCATCGTGGGGGTAAGCAGCGCATATCGTTTTAACACCTGAATGTTTCCTGTTTTATAGTGACACTCTCCTGGGCGACATCCCATGATGATGACCCCGTCCGCGCCTTTCTGAAAGGCGTGCAGCACATGGCAGGGATCTACTCTGCCGGAGCACATCACCCGAATGATTTTTACACCGGCAGGGCATGATTTTTGCGATCTTCCGGCTGCGTCTGCCGCTTCGTATGAACACCAGTTGCACAGAAAGGCGATGATGTCAGGCTGAAAAACGGACATTCGTTGTTCTCCTGGCGACAAACCGGCGGCAAGTCAATTTGGAACACAGCGGTTCCACCGCGGGCTCCAGTGAGCTCCCGGAGGGCAGGGCGGCGGGCCATTGGGAACGCACCTGCCGACGCGGGCGTTCCAGTGTTCTCCAGGAGGACAGGGCGGCGGCCCGTTGGGAACGCACCTGTTGAAGCGGGCGCTCCAGTGTTCTCCCGGCGGGCAGACCGGCGGTCCGTTGGGAACACAGCCCGCAATATATGGGTCCCAGTGGCTTCCAGGAGGGCAGGGCGGCCTGGCTGAAGCCGTATGCTGCACTGGAGCTGTGAGAAGCAAAAGCACTGCAATAAGGATTGTCCAGATATACTTTTTCATAAATTGGCACCTCACCAGACAGAAGATTATAACTGATTATGCTATGCTTTGTGAATAGCAAATATCACGAAGCTGTCAAGGATTTTACTATCGCCAGCGCCGCGCCGTAATTCGGTTCTTCTGTTATTTCCTTGACCAGTTCCACATACCGGACAATTCCGTTTCGATCAATGACCACGACAGACCTGGCCAGAAGCCGTAGTTCCTGAATCAGCGTTCCATATGCCTTCCCGAATTCAGCGGCGCGGTGATCAGAAAGCGTAATCACGTTATGAATGCCGGCAGCACCACACCAGCGTTTCTGTGCGAACGGCAAGTCCATGCTGATGGTCAAAATCACCACATCGGAGCCCAGTCCCGCGGCTTCGGTGTTGAATCTCCGGGTTTCGATGTCGCACACCGGCGTATCTAAAGACGGCACCGATGCCAGAATACAGATTTTGCCCCTGAAAGACGACAGTTTCACAGGCGTCAGATCGTTGTTCAGCATCTCGGCGTCCGGAGCGGCGTCTCCGGTTTTAGGCATATGGCCGATCAGTGTCAGAGGACTGCCTTTCATGGTAACAACTCCAGGATTCGTCATGATTTTTCTCCTTTAAAGTGTTTGTTGATGTTAAAGCGGACTTTTTACGAAGCCGTCAAAGTTCGATCTGGCCGCCCAGCTCGACGACCCGCCCAGGCGGTATTCCGAAATAACTTACCGCGCTCTGCGAATTCCGCGATAAAAATGCAAAAATATGCAGCCGCCACCGGCTCATTTTCGAATTTCCGGTCAACAGCAGCGTTTCCCTGCCCAGATAATAGCTGATGGGCGGAACGTGAGGAATCATTTTCGCGCGAAACGCTCTATCCACAATTTTGGGAACGTTGGGGGTTTCCATGAATCCATAACGGGCGATGATTCTGTAGAAGCCCTGTCCCATAGATTCAAAAGCCAGCCGGTCGGTTTCGGGAAACACAGGGATATCCTCAGGCTGGATGGTCAGAAAAATCACCTCTTCATGCAGCACCTTGTTATGTTTGTAGTGATGCAGGAGAGACGGCGGGGTGAAGTTGGAAGATGACGCCATGAAAACAGCGGTTCCCTTCACGCGATGCACCCCACGCCGGGCCACATCGGCAATGAAAGTATCCATGGACAGCATGGTGCTTCGCACCTTCTGATAGAGGGCGGCCCGGCCATCTTTCCAGGCTGTCATCAGAATGACGATAATGGCGGCTACCATGACGGGAAACCACCCGCCATCCAGTATTTTGAGAAGATTAGAACCAAAATAGGTCACATCGAATATTAGAAATAAAACCACCAAAGGGGCTGCTTTATAAACCGGCCAGTGCCAGGTAAGCGTGGCCACACAGTAATAGAGCAGGGAAGTAATGGCCATGTTGGCAGTAACGGCGATGCCATAGGCCGAAGCCAGATTGCTGGACGCCCTGAAAATCAGTACCAGTCCGATACAGACCACCATCATAAGCCAGTTGATCTCAGGAATGTATATCTGGCCTTCGGTGTCTGCGGATGTATGAACGATGGTGACTCGCGGACAGTATCCCAGTTGAAGCGCCTGGCGCGTCAGAGAGAATGCTCCTGAAATCATGGCCTGGGAAGCAATAATAGTGGCAAGGGTTGACAGAATCACCATGGGAAAGAGAACAATGCGCGGGGACAAGCCGTAAAAAGGATGGGTCAGCTCTGGATGGTCCAGCAGCAGAGCACCCTGGCCCATATAATTCAGCAGGAGGGCTGGAAATACCAGGAAAAACCATGAAAAGCGAATGGGCGATTTGCCAAAATGCCCCATGTCTGCGTACAGGGCTTCGCCGCCGGTGATGCACAATACCACCGCCCCCAGCACGATCAGCCCGTGAAAGTGATTCTCGGCAAAAAAACGCCACGCATATACCGGATTGACAGCCATCAGCACATGGGGGTTTTGCAGAATGGCGCGTCCACCCAGAATCGCCAGCGTCAGAAACCAGATCATCATAATGGGGCCAAAAATCTTTCCGATGCCTTCAGTGCCATGATGCTGCAATATAAACAGCACCAGAAGCACGATACATGTCAAAGGCAATATCAGCGAGTCCGCCGCATGAGTCGCCATTTCAAGCCCCTCGATTGCGGACAGAACGGAGATGGATGGCGTGATGAATCCATCTCCATACAACAGGGATGCCCCCAGGAGGGCGGCAAACACCACAACCGGCCGCATTCTTCCGGAAAGGCGTGGATCCGACAAGGGGATCAGCGCCAGAAGTGCGAAGATGCCGCCTTCACCGCGGTTATCCGCCCGCATAATGAACATCAGATACTTGAGCGTTACCACGATGGTCAGAGACCATGCAATTAATGACAATACGCCCAGAACATTGGCCGGTGACGGCGTAATGGCGTGTGTCCCGTGAAAACATTCCCTGATGGTGTAAAGCGGGCTGGTGCCGATATCACCATACACGACCCCCAAAGCGCCTATCGTCAGTTTGATGGTGTCTGTGGACGCCGGTTTTACCGCTTCCGTCATCTGTCGATATCTCTGCTGTATGAAGTCATGAGTGTTTTCCGAAAGGTTTTTAGCGTTCGTGCGTGCTGAACCATTTGATAAAAAAAGCCTTCACTGAACTGGAAGAAGCCCTGTTAGGGGATTCAGTGAAGGCCACGGGCAGGAAAAACCGGATCGCGGCACTTCCTGAACCCCGCTTATCTATAACAACAATCCATACGCAGGTCAACTGTTGACGAAATCGCCGTCTGCCTTTATGGTGTAAAAAGATCGTTGACAGATACCGGAGACGGCAGTGTTGTCATCATGATCTGAAATCCCACAATTTCAAGCGAGGAATTCATCATATGCACGTTACATTTTATGGGGGTGTCAGAGAAGTTACAGGGTCTATGCACTTGCTTTCCTGCGGTTCTGATCGGATTCTGATGGATTGCGGCATGCACCAGGGCAGGCGAAAGGAAAGCGATATGCGGAACAGTTCAATTCCTGTAAGTCCCAGACTGATTACCAATATGGTGTTGTCTCATGCCCATATCGATCATTCGGGCCGTATTCCTTTACTGACCAAGGAGCAGTTCAGCGGGCGGATTATCTGTACGCGGGCGACCGCCGACGCCTGTGAATATCTGCTGCTGGACAGCGCCCACATACAGGAATCCGACGCCCGGTATCTGAACTACAAAACAGTAAAATCACTGCTCTATGAGATGAAAATCGCTCCGGGCGCGCAGAAAGTTTCTCATGAAGACGCCAGAACCATTCAGACGCTTCTTAAAAAAGATCATCATGAACTTAATATCGGCATCATCAACCATCTGATAGAAAAATACCGGCTGCACCGGATCGATCCGATCTATACAACCGACGATGTTGAACGCGCCATGACTTATTTCGACGGATATCCCTACAACACGCCAATCAGTATCGGAGAGGACATGCGCTGTGTGTTCTACGATGCCGGACATATCCTGGGTTCCTCCATCACCGCCATTCACGCCAAAGAAAACGGCCGGTTCCTGAATGTTCTGTACACCGGCGATATCGGACGCTTTGACAGGCCGATCATCAACGATCCAACGCTTAATTTCGGAGAAACGGACCGGCAGGTGGATCTGCTGATTATGGAAAGCACCTACGGAAACCGATTCCACGAACCGGTGGAAGATTTAAAGCCTAAATTGACGAAAATTCTTAATGAAACTCATGCTCGCGGCGGATCTGTGCTGATTCCGGCGTTTGCCTACGGCCGTACCCAGGAGCTTCTTTACATGCTGCATGAGCTTTATAACGAAGGCGCCGTTCCTCAGGTGCCGATCTATGTGGACAGCCCCCTGGCTTCGAAAATTACACAGGTTTTCGGCGAACATCCGGAAGTGTTTGATGCCGGAACGCAAACCACATTCCTCCAGCGCGGTCAGAATCCGTTTTATTTCGACAAGATTCATTTCATCAGCTCTGTAGAGGATTCCATGTCGCTGATGCGGGATGAAACCCCGCACATCCTTATTGCGGGCTCAGGGATGTGTGAAGCCGGGCGGATACTCCATCATCTTCGATACAAAATTCACAATCCGAAGCATACCATTCTGATCGTAGGCTACATGGCGGAAAATACACTGGGCAGGCGGATCCTGGAAAAGGGTCTGGCATATGAATCTTCCGGACGTGACGGCGCAGCGCCGGTATTGCGGTTTTTGAACAAGGAGTATCCGCTCAAGGCTCACTTGGTCAAACTGGGCGGATTCAGTGCACACGCGGACAGGACGGAGCTGCTCAAATTTCTGAAAAAATCAAATTTGAGCATCAAAAAAATCGCCGTCGTTCATGGCGAGGAAGAGCAATCTCTAGCATTTGGCAAGTATCTGGAGTCGGAAGGTTTTTCAGTTGTTGTGCCGCTGCATGGAGAAACGGTTACGGTCTGATGGCAACGCAGAAAATCCGCTTTTTTTTTACTGTATCATGGATTATCCTGATAGACAGGTGAGCCGTGGAAAAAGATGTCTGTTTTGAAAATCACATCGGGGAAAGATTGTTCGGCACCCTGCACACACCGGAGAAACCTTCGTCTTGCGGTGTTGTGCTGGGGCACTGTTTCACCTGCACCCGGCATACCGGCATTTTGCGGGAACTGGGGGCCAGGCTGATGGCATCGGGGTTTCATGTGCTGCGCTTCGATTTTTCCGGAAACGGGCAGAGCGAAGGCGCATTCATTGAAAGCTCCTACAGCAAATATATCGTTGAGATGGGAATTGCGGCGGATTTCATGCGCGCCAATGGCGTTTCCTGGCTGGGCCTGGCCGGCCACAGCATGGGCGCGGCTATTTCGGTGCTGGCGGCAAAAAAAATAAAAGGAGTTCAGGCGGTCTGCACCATCGCCGGAAGACTGACCAGCACAAAAAACGCCCGGATTTTAAGTGACGCGCAGCGTTTACAGCTTGAAGAAACCGGACGGGTATCATTTGTGAGCCGAGGACGCCGCCTTGAACTGGACCGGCGGTTTCTGACAGACCTGTTGTCTCACGATATGCCCAAAACCGTGGCGTCTTTCGATATGCCGCTACTCATTGTACATGGCACCCTGGATGAAATTGTGCCGGTGGACCATGCTCAAAAAGCCCATGAAACCTGTGCGTTTTCCAGGCTGCTGCTGATTCCGGGTGCGGATCATTTTTTTACCGGTCCGGATTGTCGGGAGCAAGTGGCACAGCAGATTGCAGCGTGGTTCGTATCGGTAAAGTCGCAATCCGCGATGCCATAATTGACGACTTCGTAAAAAGTCCGCATGCTGCGTTGCGCCGCATCCTTCGTCATTGCAGCGTACCACAAGTACGCTTC
>DAIEFO010000460.1 GCA_027325475.1 Desulfobacteraceae bacterium
TTCACGGCGCCTGCCAGTTGAATGGCGCCGCCGAACAGCAGCAGTTTTTCGGTCAATGTGGTTTTGCCGGCGTCCGGATGGCTGATGATGCCAAAGGTTCTGCGCCGGCTGATTTCATCGTTGTAATGGTCGTACGTCATATAAACCTCAACAGCCGTGAAAAGCGGCTGAAAATCACTGGATGGTGCATTCACAAAAAAACGGATTCGCAAATTCATCCATGTATGGTTCTGTCGGATATTGACAGTTCAGGGGATTTCTCTGTACAGGTTTTCCGATATAGCTTGGTAACGATTTTGGGAAGGCAACAGGAAGGAGATAGACCTTTACAGGTCATCCCTGACCGATAACGCGCCCAAAATCTTTATCTTGAAAGCTGTAACAACGAACGTTCAGATAATTGCAGGGGATAAAATCAAGGTAAACCGCCTCTCTGATAAAACCCGGGGTTGCATCCTTTCTTGTTGCGGCATACCCAAAAGTACGCTTTACTCCTCAGGACTTGCG
>DAIEFO010000461.1 GCA_027325475.1 Desulfobacteraceae bacterium
CTCAGGAGTATATTGTCCGTGTGTTCTACACCGCGCAAACCTTTGATCAACTGCGGAATCTGACATCGCTGACGCTTGCCAATCCACCGGCGTCCATGCAGCTTCTGGTTCCGGGCGGCAGCACATCGGGTACGAATCTGGATGTCACGTTTTCCTCTTTTCAACAGCTTATGAATAAAGCGATTAATCTGGAATACGTGCAGGATCCTTCGAAAGAAACGCCGCCCGGTGTGTTAACCGGTGTTCCGTTGGAATAATACGGTAACTGTCGGAGAAAAAGCCTGATGCGCCGACCTTTCGCGTTGCCGAAATGCGGAGAGCGATAATCCTGGAGAGTATGCACCGCCAGGATTTGGCTATGGCGCATCAGGGAAGCTCAGGATATGGGGGAGGCTGCGGATGAAGCCGACGCCATATCCTTGGCCCGCCGAATTTTGAATTCCTGAAAACCCGCCAGTAACTGCTCGAATGAAGCCGGCCTGTATTTTTCAAAACCTTCTTCGT
>DAIEFO010000046.1 GCA_027325475.1 Desulfobacteraceae bacterium
TCCCATTGGCAAACCAGCCCATCCAGAATGCGAGCTTCCCAACATTCTTCAAACCTGTGATTATCGCCAGTCAATCGCTTTCAAGCTCCTCAATCAATTCCGTTCGATGTTTCGTAAAAGTCCGCATACTGGGCTTAAGCCGCATCTGAATTATTGTATTCCATCGGCATGTGGTTTATAAATCGGGATAATTTCAGCATCGCTCATTCTCAGGCCAACCGCTGCCCATGGACATTCGGGCATCTCTTTTCACCCATTTTTCGACAAAATGGGCAACACGAAATATACAGACTTATACAATGATCCAACAGGCAAAAACAATTCTGAAAAATGTTTTTGGATATGAAGAGTTCCGGCCGCTTCAGCAGGAAATCATCCAAAATGTCCTGAATCGAAAAGACACGCTCGTCATCATGCCGACAGGAGGCGGAAAATCTCTATGTTATCAGATCCCGGCCATGATGTTCGAAGCACTGACAGTTGTAGTGTCTCCGTTGATTTCACTTATGAAAGATCAGGTTGAACAACTGACAGCGCTGGGCGTCGGCGCTGTAGCACTCAACAGCATGATGTCTTCAGAAATCTATGGGCAGAATGTGTCGCGCATACTGCGCAACGATGTCAAACTGCTGTATCTGGCGCCGGAAACCCTGATGATGCCAAAAACGCTGGCCATGCTGAATTCACGTCGTGTGGACTGCATCGCCATTGACGAAGCTCACTGCATCTCCGAATGGGGACATGATTTCAGACCCGAATACCGTCAGATACTTGGTGCGCGGAAGCAGTTTCCTCAGGCGGTATGTATCGCCCTGACCGCAACAGCGACTCCGCGGGTTCAGAAAGATATTCAAAATTGCCTGAATTTTGAAAAATCCAACGCCTTCATTGCCAGTTTTAACCGGAAAAATCTCTTTCTGCAAATCGTTCCCAAATCTGATCCTGTCCGCCAGGCAATGGATTTTATCCATAAGTTTCCCAGCCAGCCGGGCATTGTGTACTGTCTGGCCCGTCGTCAGGTGGATGATCTTGCCGCAGCCCTGGCAAAGTCCGGACTGTCCGTAAAACCCTATCATGCCGGCCTGACCGATAATGAACGTCGGCAAAATCAGGAAGCCTTTATCCGGGATGATGCTCAGATCATGGTGGCCACCGTCGCTTTCGGCATGGGCATCAATAAACCCAACATCCGTTTTGTGCTGCATTATGATCTGCCCCAGAACATCGAAAGCTACTATCAGCAGATCGGCCGCGCCGGAAGGGATGGCTTACGGGCGCACTGTCTGCTGCTTTTCGGTTACAGTGACATTCATAAAATCAAATATTTTATCAACCAGAAAGCGGATCAGGAAAAACGTATTGCAGCGCTTCATCTCAAGGCACTGGTCAACCTGGCTGAAACAGATCAATGCCGACGGATATCCCTGCTGACATATTTTGGAGAACGATACACTCAACCCAGATGCGACATGTGCGACAACTGCACTTCCGGTGATCCCGTCCTCAGTGACCTGACGATTCCCGCTCAGAAATTTATGTCCTGCATCAAACGCAGCGGAGAAATTTTCGGCCCTGATCACCTCATTGACATCTTAAGAGGCGCCCGAACACAAAAAATTCTTAAATTCAACCATCAGGAACTTTCTACGTATGGTATTGGAAAAGACTGGTCAAAACAACAGTGGTTTTTTCTCAATCGGCAATTGATTCAAAAGGAACTGCTGACAGAGGATATTGAACATGGCTCCCTGAAACTGACCCCCAGGGCCTGGGAAGTACTTCGGGGGAAAACCCTGTTTCTGGGGAAAATGCTTATGGAAACAAAAGAGTTCATTCCCACAGATACCGATGAACCACCTCACGACCTTATTCTGTTTGATCTTCTCAGACAAAAGCGCAAAGAGCTGGCAGACACCTCACATATCCCGCCCTATATCATTTTCCCGGACAAGACATTGATAGAAATGGCGACTTTTTTTCCGCAGTCCGAAGAAGCGCTGCGACATATTCACGGCATGGGCGCCGTCAAGTTCGAAAAATATGGCCTGATATTTCTGGACACAATTTATACTTACTGCCAGGAACGAAAAATTTCAGAACATCCCAGACCCGTGATCCACCCGGCCGCCGTTCAGGAGCGCAAACACATGAGAATCGGCAAGGCATTCAACGATGGGCAATCCATTGAGGATATGATGAAAGAAAACAACGTGAAGCTTTCTACCATACTTAGCCACTTATATCAGTTTGTTGCAGAAGGAAACAACCTCAGCCCCAGTGATGAATTTCTGTCTCTTTCCACCCTGGCCGCCAAGGAGCGCTCCATTGTGTTCGAGACATTCAACAGGCTTGGAACCGAACGCTTAAAACCGGTTTTTGATGCGTTGAATGAAAAAGTGTGTTATGCTGAACTCCAGTTACTTCGACTTTACCATATCTCACAGAAATCCCGATGATCCCATTTAATTCCGAACAGATTGCAATCGTCAACAATGCGGCATCGATGGCGGAGGAACTGGTCTTCAACGACTACAAAATGTCTTTAGGTGAATGGAAGCGCGCCCGCTATGATTTCAAAACACTGGCTGATCTGGAGCCGGATGAAATTGTTCACGGGCCGCTGGCGCAGATTATCCGTTATGAAGGCAAGCCCCGACACACCTCCCTGAATTCGCTCAGCTTCGATTTTTATAAAATCTGCTTCCAGGACCATGCCATTCTGAAACTTATTGCACAATACCCTCACATCATGTTATTTTCACTAAATTTGTATATCGCCACACATGAACTGATTCATATTGTCCGGTTCAGCAAATTTCTTCAGAACTTTCACGCGTCCTTTGAAGAAAGGCTGGCGGAAGAAAAACGCGTCCATGACAAAACACATGAAATCCTCAGCGGTGTCAGGCTGATTGGTGTATCCGATGTACTGGCGTTTTCAAAGAGTTGGCGGCTCCCTCTGGACAGTTTGGCCGATTCGTCTGAAAAAAAATCCCTCTGATTCTTGACAAAGCCAATTCTTAAATTATTTTTCTGGGAGATTCTGGGAAAGAGATATGCCAGAAAACTTATTCCCAAAACTATTTTGTACAGGAGGTTGGTAAGATGCCTATTTACGAATATCAATGTACCCAGTGCGGCGCCATTGAAGAAGCCATTCAGAAATTTTCCGATAAACCCATGACATCATGCAAAAAGTGTTCGGGTCACCTTCAGAAGCTTATTTCCCAGAGCACTTTTCATCTGAAGGGAACAGGGTGGTATGTAACGGATTATGCAGGCAAAAATCAAAATGCAACGTCCGCATCCAAGAAAACTGACGCCGTTTCCCCTGCATCGTCAACAGAGTCCCCCGCTGCAGCAGCTTCAAAGGCATCCGACAGCTCCGTTTAATATTTTTTTTACCTTAACCGGGTATATTTCAAAACTATCACGAAGGGAGGTGGGCAGTCCTGCGGATATATTTCTGAAATATATTCATGTGCGTTACAATGTTTTTTGAGTTTACTACATAAAAGTGCCCTATATTTTAAATAGTTAAGGAGATTTAAAAAGATGAAACTTAGACCCTTACAGGATCGCATTGTCGTAAAACGCGTTGCAGAAGAAACCACAACCAAAGGCGGCATCATTATTCCGGATACCGCAAAAGAAAAACCTGCGGAAGGCAAGGTTATTGCTGTCGGAAACGGTAAGGTCGCCGATGATGGCAAACGGGTCGCTTTGGAAATTAAAGAAGGAGACCGTATTCTATTCGGAAAGTATTCCGGCACTGAGGTCAAAATTGATGGCGAAGAATACCTCATCATGAGAGAAGATGATGTGCTTGGCGTCATTGAATAACAACACATATTCATGTTTAAAAATATGGAGGATTCCGACGAATGTCTAAAATTATCAAATACGATATGAAAGCCCGTGAGGCCATGCTGAATGGTGTCAGAGCGCTTGCAGATGCTGTTGTAGTAACCCTCGGCCCTAAAGGCCGCAATGTCGTGATCGACAAATCCTGGGGATCGCCCACCGTCACTAAAGATGGTGTTACCGTAGCCAAAGAAATCGAACTCGCCGATAAATTTGAAAATATGGGCGCTCAGATGGTTAAAGAAGTGGCCAGCAAAACCAGTGATATGGCTGGAGACGGCACCACCACAGCAACGGTTCTTGCTCGCGCCATTTATGAGGAAGGGCAGAAACTGGTCGCTGCAGGCAACAACCCCATGGCAATCAAACGGGGCATCGACAAGGCGGTGGAAGCTGCAGTAAAAGAACTCCACAAAATGAGTAAGCCCACCAAAGACAAACGCGAAATCGCCCAGGTAGGCACCATCTCCGCCAACAACGATGAAACCATCGGCAACATCATTTCAGAAGCCATGGAGAAAGTCGGAAAAGAAGGCGTCATCACCGTTGAAGAAGCCAAAGGCATGGAAACCACCCTGGAAGTTGTCGAGGGCATGCAGTTTGACCGTGGTTATCTGTCCCCTTATTTTGTAACAGACCCTGAAAAAATGGTAGCAGCAATAGATGACCCGTTTATTTTGATCAACGAGAAAAAAATCAGCAGCATGAAAGATCTTCTGCCTATTCTGGAGCAGGTCGCAAAAATGGGAAAACCGCTTGTCATCATCGCCGAAGATGTAGATGGTGAAGCGCTGGCCACCCTCGTAGTCAACAAACTCAGAGGTACGCTGCAGGTTGCGGCAGTTAAAGCTCCTGGCTTTGGTGACAGAAGAAAAGCCATGCTGGAAGATATTGCCATTTTGACCGGTGGGCAGGTAGTATCGGAAGATCTGGGAATCAAACTTGAGAACCTGGCGCTTACCGACCTCGGAAAAGCCAAGCGTGTCAGCATCGACAAGGATAATACCACCATTGTGGACGGCGCCGGTTCCCGCTCAGCACTTGAAGGCCGTGTTAAACAGATCCGCGCACAAATTGAAGAGACCACTTCCGATTATGACCGTGAAAAGCTTCAGGAGCGTCTGGCCAAACTGATCGGCGGTGTCGCGGTCATTAATGTCGGTGCAGCGACTGAAACCGAAATGAAAGAGAAAAAAGCACGGGTTGAAGATGCTCTGAATGCTACGCGTGCGGCTGTTGAAGAAGGCATTGTCCCTGGCGGCGGCGTTGCGCTGGTTCGCTGCCTGGATGCCCTTGACAAACTGAAACTGAAGGGTGAGCAGAAACTTGGCGTCAAAGTGGTAATGCGCGCCATGGAAGAACCTTTACGTCAGATTGCCAACAATGCCGGATACGAAGGCTCTGTTGTCATCGACAAAGTCAAGGCTTCTGAGGGTGCTTTCGGTTTTAATGCCGATTCCAACACTTATGAAGACCTGATTGCAGCCGGTGTCATCGACCCTACCAAGGTTACCCGTTTTGCGCTTCAGAATGCCGGCAGTGTTGCTTCTCTGATGTTGACTACAGAAGCCATGATTGCCGATAAACCTGAAGAAAAGGCAGACCCGATGCACGGTGCCGGAAACCCTGGCATGGGCGGTATGGGCGGCATGGGCGGTATGGGCGGCATGATGTAATCTGATACAGATTTTTTCTGAATTCGAGGCCTCCATGAGAAAGTTTCATGGAGGCTTTTTTTATCAGTATCATCCCCAAACAGACATGTAATGATTCTTGACGATTTCGTAAAAAGTCCGCATGCTGCGCGCTGTATCCGTCAGTTACACTGTAAGCAAAGTACGCCTCACTCCCTGCGGAGTTGTGCGCCTTGCCTGTGAATATTTTAAGAAGCCGTTCGAAATTCGACTTTTTATGAGATCATCATTCTTGACAACAGTGAAAATTAAAAATACAACCAACTGTCATATGTTAAAAACACCGAGCGTTTTATTTCAATGGACATTCAATTAAGCGGTATCGTCATTATCTCTGGGAATTACGGCAGCGGCAAGACAGAAATCGCTGTCAACCTTGCAGCCTGCCGGAAACTTCAGGGGACGGATGTGCGCATAGCAGACCTGGATCTGGTGAATCCGTATTTTCGGACGCGGGAAGCCCGAAAACAACTGGCTGAACTTGGCATTGAAGTTGTGCTGCCTCCGGAACAATACATGCAGGCGGACCTGCCTATTCTGAGCAGGTCCATCAGCGGTCTGATACGGCATCCTGCTGCACTCACCATTCTGGATGTCGGCGGCAACGATGTAGGTGCTGCTGTACTGGCGGCGCTGGCGGACGCGTTTGGAACCAAAGACTATCAAATGCTTCAGGTTGTCAACCCCTTCCGTCCTCTCACCCAGACGATAGATGGAGCTGTCAAAATGCGGCGTGATATTGAAAAAACGTCCAAACTGAATGTCACCGGCTTGATCGGAAACGCGAATTTGATAGATGAAAGTACGCCGGAAACTATTCTTTCCGGTTATGACTTCATTCGCAAACTTTCCGAAGAGACAGGATTACCACTCGAATTTATTACGGTTCCAGCTCATTTACTGACAGCTCTGGAGCTTGAACACTTTTCTTGTCCTATTCTTCCCATCAAACGGCAACTGGTACCTCCCTGGAAGAAGCTTGTCCGTCTGAAGGAATTCTGAAGGTGTTCTATATTCGGAACATCCGGAACAGCATAGAAAAAATTTCATATTCATGGATGGAAATCCCATGAAAAATTCAGGTGACGATTTCTTACCTGAGGAGATAAACTGTTCATAAACGTTTCCACTCATATGACAACAAAGAGGACATTTTGGACATGGCTTTTCAACATCAGATCGACGTGGATCGCTGCAAGGGATGCGGGCTGTGCGTCGCCGTATGCCCCAAACATGTACTTGAAATAGCGGGTGAAGTGAATGCCAAAGGCTATTTCCCGGCTTATCAGGCCAGACCTGAAGACTGTGTTTATTGTTCAACCTGCTGCATCATGTGTCCGGACGTGGCCATATCCATAACGGAAACGCCCTGACCCTGCAAGCCTTACGGATATTATGGAGGTTACCATGAGTAAAGTTCTCATGAAAGGAAATGAAGCCATCGGAGAAGCCGCCATTCGGGCGGGTTGTCTGAATTATTTTGCCTATCCCATCACCCCGCAGTCTGAAGTCGCCGAATACCTGTCTCATCGGATGCCGGAGGTCAATGGCGTTTTTCTCCAGGGTGAAAGCGAGGTGGCTGTTGGTTATATGATTTTTGGCGCTGCCGCCTGCGGCGCACGCGTCATGACAACATCGTCCAGCCCGGGCATCAGCCTCATGAGCGAAGCCCTCAGCTATATCGCCTGCGCCCAGTGCCCGGCAGTCTTCGTCAACATCATGCGGGGTGGCCCCGGACTCGGAGGCATATTGCCTTCCCAGGGAGATTATTTTCAGGCTACCAAGGGCGGCGGGCATGGCGATTACAGGCTTCTGGTGCTGGCTCCTGCCAGCGTTCAAGAAGCTGTCGAGATGGTGATGATGGCCTTCCCCTTGGCGGAAAAATACCGCAATCCTGTCATGATTATGGGAGATGGTCTGATTGGTCAGATGATGGAACCCGTTTTTTTTCCTGATCATCTCAAAACCGAGCAGCTCAATACCGACAGTTGGGCCACCAGCGGCATGAAAATTCGAGGCAGCAACACCCGGAATCTGGTAAAATCGCTGTATCTGGATCCAATTCAGCTCAATAACCACAACCTTCACCTGAAGGCCAAGTATGACCGGATGAAAGTGGAAGAAATCCGCTTCGAACCCTATAATATAGAATCCGACTACAAGGTGCTGATTGTCAGCTACGGTACCATGAGCCGCGTGTGCCGCACAGCTATAGACAATCTGAAAGCAGAAGGGCTTGAAGTCGGCATGATCCGGCCGCAAACGCTGTTTCCGTTTCCTGAAGCAACGATCCGCGATGCAGCCTCCAAAGAAAGCTGTCAGACCGTCATCAGCATTGAAATGAGCATGGGACAGATGGTTGAAGATGTCGAGCGCAGCGTTCGAGGCCGGAAACCGGTTGAATGGTACGGAAAGTGCGGCGGCGAAGTTCCAACCCCTGAAGAAATTATGGAAGTGGTTCATTCCTTTGTAAAATCCGCACGAAAGGAGCAAAACTGATGGGAAAGACATTTCACAAACCCGAAGCCCTTTCAGATCAGCCTACCCATTACTGTCCGGGATGCACCCATGGCGTCATTCACCGACTGGTGGCGGAGGTTATTGACGAACTGGGGATCCGCGACCGCACGGTAGGAATTGCTCCGGTCGGCTGCGCGGTCATGGCCTACAATTATTTCACCTGCGATTTTCAGGAGGCTGCCCACGGCAGAGCACCGGCCATGGCTACTGGTATGAAAAGGGTCCGGCCGGACCTGATGGTATTCACCTATCAGGGGGACGGTGATCTGGCCAGTATCGGTATGGGAGAAATTGTTCATGCTGCGAACCGCGGGGAAAAATTCACCACGATTTTTGTCAACAACGCCGTATATGGCATGACCGGAGGCCAAATGGCGCCGACCACCATGCCCAATCAGCGTACCACGACATCGCCTTTTGGCCGCAATGTCGCTGAAGTCGGCATGCCCATTAAGGTGGCAGAACTTCTGGCCGCCTTGCAGACACCGGCCTATATCACCCGGCAGACCGTTATAAAACCCAAATACATTCTTAAGGCCAAAAAAGCGATTCGTAAGGCATTTGAATATCAACAGGAAGGCAAATGCTTCAGCCTGGTGGAGGTGGTCAGCACCTGTCCCACCAACTGGGGAATGACACCTCTGGAAGCAGTCAACTGGGCGGAAACGACCATGCTTCCCTACTACCCACTGGGTGATCTTAAAACGCCCGAATCCGTCAATGGAGGAACAGATGCAAAGTGAAGTCATGTTTGCCGGGTTTGGTGGCCAGGGCATTCTGCTCAGCGCCAAGATTCTTGCCCATGCCGCCATGGAACAGGGATATGAAGTTGTCTGGATTCCCTCATACGGCCCGGAGATGCGGGGCGGCACCGCTTACTGCATGGTAGTTATCAGCGATCGCCCCATCGGTTCCCCCATTATCCGGAATCCCGCACATCTGGTGGCCATGAATCGCCCATCGCTGGAAAAATTCGCACCTGCGGTAAAACCGGGGGGCGTTATATTGATCAACAGCTCCTTGATATCTGTAGGATCCGGAAGAACCGACGTTGATGAATTTATAATTCCTGTAAACGACATGGCGATTGCTCTGGGCAGCGTCAAATCCGCCAACATTGTAGCGCTTTCGGCGTTTGTCGCCCGAAGTCACATGGTGGACATTCATGTATTACGGGAATGTGTGAAGGAAGAATTTTCCAAAAAGCCCAAACTGCTTCCCCTGAATATGAGCGCAGTCGATGAAGGGCTGAAAGCGGCTGAAAATAAAAATTGAGTGCATTATGACCATCACGATTCCTGACTATATTCAGTCCATAACCCCCTATAAGCCCGGAAAACCCATTGAGGAACTGGCCAGGGAGCTTGGCATTCACAACGCTGTCAAACTGGCTTCCAACGAAAACCCTTTGGGACCATCTCCAAAGGCCGTGGAAGCCATCGCCAGTGCCTTATCCAACCTGCACCGGTATCCAGACGGCGCAGGCCACAATCTGGTCACCCGTCTTTCCGATTATTGGAAAATTGCTCCCGAATGTTTTGTTCCGGGAAATGGCTCCGACGATTTGATCGGCATGCTGACCCGTGCGCTGCTTCAACCGGGTGATGAAGTCATTGTTCCGACACCATCGTTTCTAATGTATGAAATCAATGTGCGCAGCGCCGGTGCTGTTCCGGTTTTTGTCCCCTTGCGTTCACTGGCCATTCACCTGGATGACCTGATAGAACGCATTACATCCCGCACACGGATGCTGTTTATCTGCAACCCGAACAATCCGACAGGGAGCGTGATATCCTGCAAAAATTTCGAAGCGTTTCTGCAGGCGCTTCCGTCAGACATTGTGGTGGTTGTAGATGAAGCCTATATGGAATTTGTCCGGGATCCGGACTGTGTCCGCAGCATAACATATGTCCACGGCAAGACACCTCCGGTAGTCACTCTGAGAACTTTTTCAAAAGCGTATGGTCTTGCTGGTCTCCGGATCGGCTATGGCGTCATGAACCCTGAACTGGCAGGCGTCATTCACCGGATACGGCAGCCGTTCAATACCAGTCTGCTGGCACAGGCAGGTGCTGTCGCCGCACTGGAAGATGAAAACTTTCTGAATCAGACGGTTCAGACCGTTCACAAAGGATTGGATTATCTTTTTGAGGAGCTGTCTAAAGCCAATATCCAGTACTTTCCCACGCAGTCGAATTTTTTTCTGATCGATACGAAAAAGAATGCGGATAGTGTTTTCAATGCGATGCTGAAACTTGGAGTGATCGTACGTTCCATGACATCTTACGGTTACCCTGAATACATTCGTGTGAATACAGGCCTTCCAAAAGAAAATGAACGCCTGATTCAGGCGCTGAAACAGGTACTCTAAATGATGTCGGCATCCTCAACGCTTCAACTGAAAAAAGCGATTCTCGTTACCATCGACGGGCCTGCAGGCGCCGGTAAAACAACGGTGAGCAAGCTTCTGGCAGAACAGCTTGACTACCGGTATCTCGACACCGGCGCTTTGTATCGGGCTGTAGCCTTTGGCGCCATGTTATCCCGGATTTGCACGGACGACGATATGGCTATGGATATATTTCTGAAAAAATCCCGGCTGACGCTGTTACCCGCTGCCAAAGGCTTTCGTCTGATATGGAACGATCAGGATATTACCGATCATCTGAGAACTCCCGAAATTTCCATGATGGCTTCTGCAGTCTCCGCCAAACCGGCTGTCCGTAATTTTCTTATAGACGTACAACGGGAAATCGGGATAGGTAAATCGCTGGTTTGTGAGGGCCGGGATATGGGCACCATCGTATTTCCGGATGCAGATA
>DAIEFO010000047.1 GCA_027325475.1 Desulfobacteraceae bacterium
AATCCTGTACTGATCGCGGCTGTAGTTTTCAAAACAAATTTCAGCCAGCGGCAATGCCTGAGGCGTGTTATCGTTATTTTGGGCCAGAAGGGACAGATTGAATTCACGGCCCTCGACAAACGCTTCAGCAAAACAGGCGCCTCCCAGTTGATACCGGCGCTGACTCATTTCCAGAGTCAGCTGTTCGGAAGTTTTCGGGAACACGACAGAATCGGCGTTAATACCGACAGAGCCATGTTCCCATACCGATTTGATGATACATGGTTTAAACAGCGGAAGCTGTTTTCGCCCGACGTCTTCCGGTGTAACGAACGCAGGTGTTGGAATCCGTGCGCCCCGGAGCAGTTGCTTGGCCAGCACCTTGTTGGACGTGGTGTAAATGGCGTCTGTTCCTGCACCGGTGTAAGGCAGATTCATGGCATCTAAAATCGATGGCGCCAGATGAATCAGGCGCCCCCGCCCGTCAATGGATTCCACCAGATTGAAAACAACGGACGGCTGGATACTTGAAAGCAACTGCAATGTCTTCTTGACATCCAAAGAAAAGCTGACCGGAACCGGATCATGATTCAGAGCGGACAGGGCGTTAGCAACAGATTCTACCTGCACCAGCCCATCCTGCTCATCCATTGATTTTTTTTGAGACATTTGACCATATAAAACGGCAATTCTCATGAAGCAATATTCCTCAGAAAAAAATGATTATGGAGACGCACAGCAATCGTTACCCATCCGCATGTTATCTCCTTAATCATCTCCCGTCACAGGTGATGATATCAAAAAAAGAAGTAATCAATAGCCGTAGCACATACCGGTGAGAACAGACTATACATGAGCGACGCATACAATGCCGACCGACTGGAATCCTGCACATTATTTTGAAAACAATGGATAAAAGGTGCTCGGAAATGCTGGAAGGAACTTTTTACCGGAGAAAAAAAACGTGGACAGAAAGCCGTTGACAGGATTTCTGCAAGGCTTGGAGGCTCGATATCTTCTTCTGTCTCAAAAGATTCCTGTAGAAGCGGAACCGGATGTATCATATCACGACTCCTGAATGACAAGCGTGAAAATTTCATGTTTTTTATATACCTGAACAACTTCGGTATCCATTTACATGGCGAATCACTATAACGGAACCGCATAATTGTGCAACAAAAATATACCGGCGCCATGAGTATGAACGAGATTTGACGACTTTGTAAAAAGCCCGCATGCTGCGTTGCGCTGCATCCTTCGTCATTGCAGCGTACGACAAGTACTCTTCATTCCTAAGGATTTGCACGCTTTGCCTGCGAACATTTTACGAAGCCGTCTGAAATTCGACTTTTTACGACGGAATCAGCCTTGATTTCGAGCAAGGAGTATAATCATGAACAAAGATGAAATTATTCTATTTCTCAAGGAAAACAAGCCATTTATCGAGCAACAGTTTGGTGTTCTTCGCATTGGGTTGTTTGGCAGTTATGCCAGGGGCAATGCTCATGAGAATTCTGATATCGATATTGCTGTTGAAATGCGGGATGAACATATATTCAGGAATTTTTTCAGTTTGGAGCGCTATCTGAAAGAACATCTCTCTTGTTAAGCCGATTGAGCGTGAAGTTTTAAGCCAAGGGCTTTGATAACCTTTAGAATTGTGCCAAATTCGGGGTTACCGTCAGATGAAAGCGCTTTATACAGATTTTCACGCGCCAAGCCAGTGTCACGTGCCAGTTGAGACATTTGATGATTTTAAGAAACAACCTTTATGAAACTGTTCAGGACCAAAACTTTTAAAAAAGATTATCAGAAACTTAAAATGACTGATAATCAATATGCGAAATACATTCGGTTTTTATCCCTGATGCTGGAGGGAAAGGAATTGCCCATCGAGGCCAGGGACCATAGCCTTATTGGAAATCATTCCGGTCGAAAAGCGGCAGGGAAGAGATGATACTGTAGTAAATCTCCGACCGATAACGCAGTGAAATTATTTTTCTGAAAGTCTATACTAACCTGCTGTTACCCGCAGGAGAGGAATAATAAATTGATGGCATGTATATGTCGTCCGATGGAGGAACTGCAATGAAGTTTAAATATATTTACTGGACGGGGGTATTCGCATGCCTGTTGATGATAGCATGTTCAAAGGGGGGGGATTCCAACGATAAAAATATCCTTGCAACAGTCAATGATTTCAAGTTGACAGTTTCTGAATTTCAAAACCAACTGGCTGCTGACAAAGAAATAGATCGGGATTTAAAAATAACGGAACCTGTCAAAAAAAATTATCTGGATCAAATTATTCAAAAGCAAATCCTCATCCAGGAAGCAAAACGACTGAAGCTGGATCAACAAGCCAAATTTATCCGGACGATAGAGCGATACTGGGAGGCTACTCTGATTCGGAATCTGATAGACAGCAAAAGTCAGGAGATCGAAAAACAAGTCATTGTGACACAGGAAGAAGTTCAGCGCGCTTACGAAAAACTGAAAAAAAACAACCCTGCGCTCAAGTCATTTTCAGAGATGGAACCGGAGCTGACGACTCAGATAAGGGATGAAAAAAAGACGGCCATGTTTCAAAAGTGGGTCGATGAATTGACGCATAAAGCTAAAATTCGCACAAACGAAAAACTGCTGGATGACATCTGACGGGTTCATAAAAATTCCGTTTCCCTCAACATCGACATCAACATCAACAAGGCATGATGCAAGGTGCTTCTGCTGCTGCTTTATGTCGTGCCTGTGGTTCATACTGATCACAAGCACTTATGCTGCCGCTGCTGATAATGAAACCTGGCAATCCCTGCCAACCAAATATACGGTTCTGCACTTTCAGTCTCAGGAAGATATTGAACAATTCAACAAGGATATCGATTACTCTTCGAGCATAGGCTTCAGTGCTCTGTTCGGCAGCTCTGACGGAAAAGATTTTAACGCCAAACTCATTAAAAAAATTGATGATCTGTTTATTCGCGCGCAGCAAATACTGGATATGCGAAAATATATGCGCAGGGTACAGATCAATATTTACCATAACAAAGAGAAACTTCAGGAGGCCTATAGCCATATTTTCGATGTGAAAACAGATAATGGGCAAACTGAACATATCGCAAAACCTCAATTTGACTTTCGTGCGTGGTATCTATTCGATCAGAATACCATTTATCTGCAGATTAATGACATCGATGAAGGAATGCTTGCGCACGAAATGGCGCATTCCATTATCGACAACTATTTTCAGGTGCGTCCTCCATCGGCTGCGGCTGAAATTATGGCCCGTTATGTGGATGCACACTTAACTGACAGATGACAGGGGAGAACCGCAAGCATGAATCAGATTTCCGCCGGAGACAAAACAGCACCGGAGCGTTTCACCAGGGTCAAAAGCCAGATTGTTAACATCTGGACGGCCTTTATCAGACATCCCATCGTTGCCGATAATGTATTTATCAGCCAGCAATTCGAGTTCCGTTTCATTTTAAAATTCTGTAGTTGCATGTTGCTGGGCGGTCTCCTGTTTACCGCTCTGATTTTATATCATTGCAGCGGATCTTTGACCACGTCATTCAATCATGCGCGGCTGGTTATCAAACAAACAAGCCTGATGGTTTTCCCTGGGGTTCTTTATACGAATCTGATCGTGTTGTTCCTGATTTCGGTGATTTCCGTTGTCATGACATTTTATTTTTCACACCGCATCCGGAAACCGTTATTTCGTTTTCGGGAAGACATCGAAGCGATTGCAATGGGAGATTTAACAAAGAAAATTCATTACCGAAATAAAGACCTGACAACATCTCTGGCACAAAATATCAATATGATGACAGCCAATTTGAATTCAAAAATATCTGAAATTGAAGCTGAAATTACGAAAACCATCGGAGCCGCATCTGATCGGAATATACCCGATGAGCTGCTGATCGAGCTGAAACAACTGCAGCAGGCTATCCAGAATGGTTTTATCCTCTGATTTGCTTTGAATAAAGGAATCACATATGCTTTTTCCCCAAAAAACCTATAAGAGACGTCATTTCTTCATCAAAAAAGAATTTCAGTTTCGCTTTATCGTACGTTTTTGTCTTCTGGTTGTATTTGGAGAAATTCTGTCAACAGGACTCATCCTCTTTTTTTCGCGAGGCAATCTCACATCCCTGTTTTCGAATTCGCACCTGGTAGTTACCGACACAGCCGATTTCATTCTTCCGGCAGTTCTTTATTCCAATCTGATAACGATCATTCTGATCTCTCTGGCCATGATCGTAGTCACTCTTTTTGTATCCCATAAAATCGCTGGTCCGCTCTTCCGGCTTGAAAAAGACGTCAACGTCATTGCCGGAGGTGATTTGACCTACACGGTAAGGCTCAGAAAAGCAGACCAGCTAAAGGAATTGTCAAACGATATCAATCAGATGACAATGAAATTGAACAATAAGGTCATCGGTATTCAAGATCGCGTAAAACGGATCGGGATAATGGCGCGGGAACAAAACGCTCCGCAGTGGTTTCAGGAAAAAATGCTTCTGATAGATAAACAGGTGGGGCAAATGTTCAAAATATGAATAGTATTGTAATTTCGGCTATTTCCAGAAAGTACCCAGTAGCATGCCCGCAATCAGCCAGATCGGAATGGAGATAACCACCGCCCATAAGAGGATAGTCGTGATCTTCAGGGATTTCTCCGTTTTTCTGGTTGAAAGCGCCCGTTCCAATTTAATCTGGATGTCTTCCAGCTGGATAGGCTTTACCAGATAGTCATAGACGCCTTCTTTTATGGCATTCACGGCATTGTCTATGGTTGGATAGCCTGTAATCATGATCACGAACACTTTTTTATCCTGAGTTCTTATCTTTTTAAGCAGGTCAAGACCCGATATCTTCGGCATCGTCATGTCGGAAATCACACCATCGAAGGCGCCCGGAACAAATTTGTTCAGGGCGTCTTCACCATCAACGGCCATTACGACATCATAGTTCAAAATTTCCAGGTAATCCTTAAAAATCGAACGAATAGCCTCATCGTCATCAACCACAAGAATGCGCCCTTTACTCATCATTCAACTCCCGCAACTTGTTGTTTGTTCAGGTTATCCAGCAAGGGACTGTACTCAGGAACCACCCTCTTGAGTTTTTTCTTGATTCCCTCAGCGTCACCCGCCTGGGCCAGTTCGATCAGATCCCGAATATGCTGGCTCATTTCTTTCAGAGGAACACGATCGGTATTTTTCAGCACCATAATATCCTTGAACCGGGTGGAAGCTACACCCTCTCCTTCAGTGATCAATTCCTCATACATTTTCTCACCGGGTCTCAGTCCTTTGAATTTAATCTTTATTTCCTTATCAGGAATAAAACCCGAAAGTGTAATCAAATCCCGGGCCATGTCGGCGATCCGCACCGGAGTTCCCATTTTTAATACAAAAATTTCGCCACCCTTTCCCAGGCCGCCTGCTTGCAGCACCAGACTTACGGCTTCAGGGATGGTCATAAAATAACGGGTGACCTCCGGATGGGTTACGGTAACCGGACCTCCCTGGGCGATCTGTTTTTTGAAAAGCGGTAAAACGCTGCCCACACTGCCCAACACATTTCCAAACCGCACAGCCATATAGGCCACACCGTCTTTTCCGGCATAGCTCTGGGTCAATATCTCCATCAGACGCTTGGATGCACCCATGACATTGGTAGGCCGCACGGCCTTGTCTGTTGAAATGACCACGCAGCGCTCTACGTGATGAATCCGGCACATTTCCAGCAATCTTGAGCTGCCTACGATATTGTTGAAAACTGCTTCCCATGGGTGCATTTCCATCATCGGCACATGCTTGTAAGCTGCCGCATGAAATACCGTCTGGGGATGATAATCGCCGAACACGTGCTCCATGCGGCTTTTATTTTGAATTGCAGCAAGAACCTCCACGGTTTTCATTTCCGGATGTTTGGCCAGAATATCCAGGTTCAACTCATATAGCGCCGATTCATTTCTGTCCAGCAAAATCAGTTGTTCCGGCGCATAGCAGGCAATCTGGCGGCACAACTCTGACCCAATGGAACCTCCCGCGCCTGTCACCATGACGCGCTTACCGGATATATACCCGCAGATTTCATCATTTTTCAGACATACGGGTTCTCTTCCCAGCAAGTCTTCATAGCGCACTTCCCGGATGGTGCTGATGGAGACCTCTCCGTTAATGAGTTCATCTATGCCCGGAACAGCTTTGAAAGGCTTTTTCGTGCTTTCGCAGAAATTCACCACCTGACGCATCTGCTGAGCAGTTGCTGTTGGAATGGCAATGATGATTTCATCCACCTGATATTGGGTCACCAGATTCGGAATATCGTTGCGGTTTCCCAGAACCCGGACGCCGTGGATGGAATGGCGCTGCTTGAAAGGATTGTCATCCACAAAGCCTACCACCTCGATGCCAAGATTCTGGTTCTGATCGATCTCCCGCAGCAATTTCTCTCCGGTATCTCCGGCTCCGACGATCAGAACCCGTTGCATGTTGCGAGGTTTCCTCTGAAATATCCGGATTGAATTATTTTTCAGGAAATATCCCTGAAGACACAGTCGCAGCATGATCCGAAAACCGGATATAAACCCTGTGGACAAAATAAAATCAATAAGAATAACCCCCCGTGAAAATCCTTGAAACCGAACGCCGAAGCTCAGAACCAGCGTTATGAGTAAAAGCGCCAGCAAATTTGCCTTCAGAATGTTCAGAATATCGGATAGCCCCGTATATCGCCACATGCCCGCGTACAGGTTCATAAAAAAGAAAAGCCCCAGCTTCAATGCGACGATCCAACCGATCGAATTGAGCAAATCTGTCATTTCTTTATGGGGAATCTTATCATCAAACCGGAGCCAGTACGCCAGATAATAAGCGCAGCATAGCAGAAAGGCATCGGCTATGATGACAAGCCAGAAATTTTTTTCTCTTAAACGATTCAGCATTGTTGATAGTCTCGTAAAAAATCGATTTTCGAGAGATGCTCTTTCAGTCGGGCGCCGTCGCCGTGTCCTGTTTGCCGCTGGTTGCGGCGAATTTCGACAGATTGAATGCCGACTCGATTTCATTACGGTTTTGACGCTGTTCGCACGCATCGAGAATTGCGTGAAGCTGCGATGCCTGGGTCTGGGTAAGCTGCTGAAACTGCATGCCGCATTTAAACATCGGGACAGTACCTGCAAAAGGGCTTTCGGAGTGGATATCGTGGCAATATGCCACTTTGCAGGGAGCTTCCTTCAGCAGATAATTTCTGGAATCCAGAATATTGATGGAAAGTGAGGTATCGGAAACCGTGATTTTATCAGAGTCCCATAACTGCACATACTCAAAACCCATACCTCCGGCGCTGATGTCAATGATACGGCCGATAATGTCATGCTCTGATTGCAGGTGCAGATAAGTACTGTCAGGCACACGGTAACGTTTTTCAGAACGGATATTTTGGGGCATAGCCAACTCCTTTACTCATTTTGAAGACAGAAATAACTGAAGCACCGGGGCCGCATCCGGAGTATCGGGGGTAATGCCCCTTATCACTTCGATATCATGCGAAACTCTCCAGGCGATTTCAAAGACGCCATAAAGATAACTGCCTTTTATCATAGTGATATATGCTGGTGTTTGCCTTTCCAGCATATATTTTTTTTCCACAGAATCAGGAATAATATAACTGTCATCGATTTTTGCCAGTACCCGCGCCTGCTCCAGCGCATCTCCCTTTCTTCCGGAAACCAGATAGTGCAGGGCGAGCGCATACCTTAGTGCTGCATTTGCCGGGCATGCATATTCCGCAAGTTTGAGTTCTTTAACGGCCAGTTCGGGTTCATCATGGTGATCGTAAAAGCGCCCGAGTGCCAGATGGAAGTCTGGCCGTGTAGGCTCGCAGGCAATGGCCTGGTGAAGATATCGTAAAGTCTTGTCTGACGCATCCTGAGGAGAAATGGCATCGGACGGTATAGGGGCTTTCAGCGACAGCATAATTTGAGACCAATCACCAAGATGTGTATAAATATCTGCCAGGGCGCCCTGATAAATGGAACGTGAGGGAACGATGGCCGCAGCCCTTTGTAATGCGCCAACGGCTGCCAGATATGATGGCATGGATTTATCTGAAATAGGCATGACATCGAGCGCTTCCGTGGTTTTATCATCGAGAAGCTCCGAAACTTCCCGGTAATAATAATCGGCTTTAAGATCTCGCACCGGAAAAGACAGCAGACCACAGGCCAGCAGAACAATGACGGCAACAAATACATAATGAATTTTCATGGCGGCGCACCGCCTTTTTCGCTTATGTTGAAGACAGCGGTGTAGGTGATGGCCGAGATAACGGCAAAGAGCATGGCATTGGCCGGAATATGGAGATTGAAATCAACGCCGCTATGCACGGCGATAGCTGCTAAAGACGTAAGCCCGCCCGCCCCGATGCATTTACCGAAGCTGCTGTGTTTCTGGCGCCAGCGCCAAAACACGGTTCTGAAAAAAAACAGCACGATTCCCATACCCAGAATAAATCCCACAAAGCCCGTTTCTGTCAGCAATTCCACATAATCGTTATGCGCATGGTCGAAAAGATACCGGGGCATCGATGTCTGATAGCGCATGTAGGCATCTTTGAAGGTTCCCAGGCCCGTTCCCAGCAGCGGATAATCGCGGATGATCCCGATGGAATCCGTCCAGACCGTGAGCCTGTCCACATGATCCTGCTCAAGCGCCGCAAACCTTTCTTCCAGCCTGTCCCAGGAAGCCAGTATGACAGCTCCCAAAATCACAACAGCCAGAAGCGCCAGCAATCCCGTTTTATGTTTCAATGAGCGTCTGCGCCAGGTAATCCATGCAAAAAAAAGAGAAGAGAAAACGAAAGCGAGTATGCCCCCTCGTGAAAATGTGGCGAAAAGAACAGCGACCATCATCAATATGCTTAAAAACAGGATACCATAGCGGGTGAGGTTTTCACTGGCCATGAAGCGGGCAATTTTAAGTGTCAGCGGGGCGCCGGGCAAGGCCGGAACTCGCGGCGTCTGATAAAGCAGCGCCCCCATCCCCAGCGGTATGATCATTTCCAGGTATCCGGCAAAGTGATCCCGATTGATGTATGGCCCCCAGATTCCTCCGCCGGAACTTATCGACTCGTCCACCGGATATATCCAGAATATCCGTCCGTTCCAGGTTGCCTTCTGGACAAGGGCGAAAATGACAAGGAAGCCTCCCATGAAAAGGAGCGCTTTTATCAGGGTATTGAGCTGGGGCTGGGTGCGATAGTGGGTGATGATAATAAAAAAAATCATTCCATAGCTCAGGAACCGGAAGAATTCCTGCCGGGTGGCGTCGGGATTGAGGCTGACGGGGTGAAATGCGCCTGCCGGGCTGTTTGCAAAGTCTCGATACGTGGCCAGAGAAGCCGGAGACACTAATCTTAGCAGCGACGCTGGAACAGGAAGCATCTGGAACAGGACCAGAACACTCCACAGAAAAATCAATATGCTGAAAATCAACAAAAAACGCCCCTGACGGGAAGGCTCTCGCTGAGATGTCAGTGCAAAAGAGAAAGTGACTCGATTCTCAAGGACCTTTTTGATGAGATACAAAAAAAACAGGATAAATGCGGCGATTTCCATGATCGCTGTTGACCAGGGCTGCACGGTTCCGAAAGCCAGTGGCGTAAAAATCACCAGAAAGAGGACGCCTCTTTCGATAACAACATTGATGCCCTCGCAAAAAGTCGATTTGGGGGACGGCTTTGTAAAAAATTCGCAGGCAAGGCGCGCAAATCCTGAGGAGTGAAGCGTACTTTTGGGTACGCTGCAACGACGAAGGATGCAGCGCAACGCAGTATCCGGACTTTTTACGAAGCCGTCAACATTGATAAGATCAGGATATATTGGCAAAACTGAAATTCCATAAGCGTTTAAACCAGTTTTCGCGCTTTGCCGCAACCAGCGGAAATGCGCGTTCCACAGGGCCCATATCTGGAATCGGCCTGCCGTTGATAACGGCAAGGGGGTTGGCGATGACCAGTGCTTCGGCCCTCTGCTTGCCTACCACATCCGCAGCAAGGCGGAGGGCTTCGGATAGCCGCGGAGGACGAAAATTCGCCGAATGGGCATCCGAAGCCATGATATGCACCAGATTCCGCCGAAGAAGCTGGATACAGAAATCTCTGGCCTCGATGCCAAAATCACCGGTCAGGCTCATGGACGTGATCTGAAGCCTGATGCCGCGTTGCACAGCGGCGGACAGCGCTTCGATATGTCGAATGAACCAGGCGTTTCTTTCAGGATGGGCAATGATCGGTGTCAGGCCATTGTTTAAAAATGACAGCAGGAAGGCGTCCCAGCCGACAGGCGCGGACAGCGCGGAAAACTCAGCAAGAAAATAGCTGCCCTGATTGAGGGTGAGCCATCCCCCCGGCTTCACTGCGCCGAATATCTCCGGCGATACCGATACTTCGGCGCCGGGTAAAATACGGATATCCAGCCCGATGTTCCGGACGGCCGCCGTCAGATCGCCGATCGCCTGGAGTACCCTGGGGCCTGAAATATTAAATGTTCCGGGCTTGAAATGAGGTGTTGCGACAATACACTTCACACCATCCAGCGCAGCGGTACGGCACATTCCAACGGCTTCTTCGAGTAGTTCCGGTCCGTCATCCAGGCCGGACAGGATATGGCAATGCAGGTCTATCATGTTTTCTGGCGCTTTCGGGTTTTTGTGTCCGAGTCATAATATTTATAATATGGGTAGTAGTAATAGGACCTTTTGGTGATATCGACCTTGTTCAATACGGCGCCGACAATTCTGGCGTTGATGCCGCTTAAGGACTGAATCTCTTTTTGCAGAATATCCCGAGGCGTTTTCCCTCCCCATATCACCGTAATGACGCCATCCGC